>JARFQQ010000093.1 GCA_029287695.1 Gammaproteobacteria bacterium
CTCTGCGCCTGCAAGCATACGCACAATCCACCGTTCTGCGACGGTACGCATGCACAGTTCTCCGAAAGCCAGATCGGTTCGGAAGGACCGGGACTGGATCAGGAAGACGACCAGGTGCCGACAGCAAAAGCCACAGCCGAGGAGCCAACCCTTGCGTTCATCCATGAACTTGCCCGCGACGGGCTGGAGAAAGTAGGACACCATGGACCCATGGCTGCCATGGGCGTTCCGCGGGAGAAGCTGCCCCATTGGGATGACATCCAGATCATGGTCGCCCAGCTGGCCAGCAAACCGCTGCCGGAAGATGCCATCGTTGGTACCGGGCTTGTCATCGGCCCGAAGGCTAAAAAACCACTTCGACTGGATATCCCCCTGTTCGTCTCGGACATGAGCTTCGGCGCACTCTCCGAAGAGGCCAAGATCGCGCTCGCGCAAGGCGCGGAACTCGCCGGTACCGGTATCTGCTCAGGTGAGGGCGGCATGCTGCCCGAGGAACAGGAAGCCAACAGCCGCTACTTCTACGAACTGGCCAGTGCGAAATTCGGCTACAGTGAAGCGCTCTTGTCCGGGGTGCAGGCATTCCATTTCAAGGGCGGCCAGGGCGCCAAGACCGGCACCGGGGGGCACCTGCCGGGCGCCAAGAATACTGACAAGATCGCCGCGGTGCGCGGCATTCCTGCGGGCCAGCCCGCGATCTCACCGCCAACCTTTACCGACCTGCATTCTCCGGACGACTTCCGGCAATTCGCCGATCGTGTGAGAGAACTGACTGGCGGTATCCCCGTCGGCTTCAAGCTGAGCGCGAACCACATCGAGCAGGACATCGATTTTGCCCTGGAGGCAAGTGCGGATTACATCATCCTCGACGGTCGGGGTGGTGGCACCGGGGCAGCACCACTCCTGTTCCGGGACCATATCAGCGTTCCTACCATTCCTACGCTTGCTCGTGCCAGACGACATCTCGACAGCTGCGGCGTCGGCCGCGATGTCACGCTGATCATCACCGGCGGCTTACGCGTTCCAGGCGACTTCATCAAGGCAATGGCGCTGGGCGCTGATGGCATCGCGCTGGCGAACAGTGCCATGCAGGCTATCGGTTGTATCGGCGCACGCATCTGCAACAGCAACAATTGCCCTGCAGGCATTGCCACGCAAAAGCCGGAACTGCGCGCACGCCTGGATATCCGGAACTCAGCGGAGCGACTGAACAACTTTCTGAATGCGTCCGTGGACCTGATGAAAGTGATGGCGCGCGCCTGCGGCCATACACAACTGCACGAATTCGACCTGAATGATCTGTCCACACCTGAGTGGTCGATGGCCCGACTGGCGGGAATCCCCTTTTCTGGCCCGGACGCAAGCGATCGCTGAACCGGCAGACCGCAAGACCCGAGGCGCCACAGGGGTCAATTCCCCGGAGGCCCTTTCACGGTCTCCCCGGATGGTGTTTGATTACCGGCTGACTGCTGACCACCGCTTGTCTCTCTCGAGCCATCCATTGCATTCGCGGTCTGTTCAGCCTTTTCTACCCAGCCACCTCCCATCGACTTGTAGACATTGACCAGCGCGATATAGACATCTCCCCTGGTGATCGCATAGGAGAGCTCGGCATCGAAGAGACGGCGTTCGGAATCCAGTACCTCGATATAACTGACCTGCCCTTCGTCATAGCGCAGGAGTGCCAGGCGGGCATAGTCACGCAGGGCGTTCAGCTGGCGTTTCTGGGCAGTAACGATCTCGCGCGTCTTGCGATTCTGGATCAGGGCATCGTCGACCTCGCGAAAAGCAGTCTGGACTGCCTGCTGATATTCGATGACTGCCTGCCGTTGTGCTGCCTCGGTCACGCGAATATTGCCAGCAATACGCCCGCCGTCGAAAACCGGCCCCAGCAGCCCGGCATCATAGTTCCAGATACTGGATGAGCTTCCAAACAGATCGGAGAGCTCGTCACTGACGAAGCCGAAAAGTCCTGTAAGAGAGATGCTCGGAAAATACTGCGTCCTGGCCACGCCAATCAGTGCATTGGCTGCCACAAGCTGTTGCTCGGCAGCTCGAATATCGGGGCGACGCTCAAGAAGTTCGGAAGGCAACCCGGCCGGAACCGGGGGTAAGGATAAGGTATTGAAGTTCCTGCTGCGCGTGATTGGTCCCGGATTCTGGCCAAGCAGAATCGAGAGACTGTTCTCAAGCAGTGCGATCTCACGTTCGACCTGGGGCACACGGGTTTTGGCAAGCTCGAGCTCGGAACGAACCTGCGAGACCTCCAGTTCGGACACGACACCAGCTTCTAACTGAAGCTGAAACAGTTGCAGGGTTTCCTGGCGGCTTTTGACCGTCTTGCGTGCGATACGGAGCTGTTCATCAAGATTGAGCAGCCGGATATAGGAGGATGCAACCGATGAAACCAGGCTCAGGATCACACTCCTTCGGCCCTCTTCGACGGCCAGGAGACGGGCGCGTTCGGCCTCGGTCGCTTTCTGAACACGTCCCCATACGTCGAGTTCCCATCCGATATTGAGAGTCGCCAGAAAGTTGTCGTCGATCGATTGTCCTATACCCGACAAATTCGACTTGCTGCGACCTGCGGCCGCCTGGTACCCAAGCTGTGGGTAAAGCCCGGCGCGCGAAATATCGACGCGGGCAGCAAACTCCAGCACACGCTCGGCGGCAAGCCTGACATCCTTGTTGTTACGCAATGCCGTCTCTACCACCCGATCGAGTATGGGATCATCAAAGAGCGACCACCAGGCTGTGTTGGCCAGCTCCGCAGCCTGGCCTGTACTTATCCTGTACGAAGCAGGCGTATCAATATCCGGTCTGGCATAGTCAGGCCCGAAAGTACAACCGGCTGTCAGCAACAACGCAACGGTAAGGGAGAGAGCAGCTCTCATTTCACGCTTCCTTCGGCAACATCTGCACCACTCTCCTGGCCGCTCATGCGCTCACGCATCGTCGTGATCAGGTAATAGAAGAGGGGCACGAAAAAAAGAGCAAGCGTTGTTGCACCGATCATACCGCCGATAATTCCGGTACCAATAGAATGCCGTGATGCTGCCCCTGCACCGGAGGCAAGCACCAGCGGCATTGCACCAAGGATAAATGACAGCGATGTCATCAGGATCGGGCGAAGGCGCAGGCGTGCCGCTGTGATTGCTGACTCAAATGCCGACTTCCCTGCCTCTTTGTATTGCTGCTCGGCAAACTCGACAATCAGAATCGCGTTTTTTGCCGACAGACCAATCAATGTCACCAGGCCAATCTGGAAATAGACGTCATTCTCCATCCCGCGCAACCAGACTGCGACGAGTGCGCCAAAGATACCAAAGGGTACGGCGGTAATGACGGCGACTGGCAGCGACCATTGTTCATACTGCGCGGCGAGAATCAGAAAGACCATCAACAATGCAAAGGCGAAGATGATGACGGATGAGCCACTGGATTTCTTTTCTTCATAGGACTGTCCTGACCAGGCATAGGTAAAGCCATCGGGCAGGCTCTCTTCCGATACCTGCTCCATGCCCGTGATCGCCTGGCCCGAACTGAATCCCGGCGTTGCATCTCCTGTGACCTTGGCAGCCATGAAACCGTTAAAACGTGGCAGCAGATCAGGCCCGGTGACGTAACTGGAAGTAACGACTGCGGAAAGGGGTACCATCTCGCCACCTTTCTGACGGACATAGATGCTCTGCATGTCCTCGGGACTCTGGCGGAACTCCGGTTCCGCCTGCAGAATCACCTGCCAGACCCTGCCATACTTGTTGTACTGGCTGACATAGAGAGAACCAAAGAGGGTCTGCAGGGTTGCATAGATGTCGGAAACCGGCACCCCGAGCGTTTCAGCACGCGCGCGGTCGACCTCGACAAGGAGCTGGCGAGAGGCGGCATTGATCGTGGTATTGAGCCTGGTGAGTTCTTCACGCTCGCGGGCTTTGCTGATCATCGTTCTTGCAGCATCGGCAAGTTGTTCGGCACCACCCTGCCCACGATTCTGTATCCAGAACTCGAAACCGCCCTGGGAACCGAGGCCCGGGATCGCTGGTGGATTGATGGGAATGGCAACGCCTTCGGTCAAGGACCGAAGCCTGGGGCCCACTGCAGCAAAGACTGCGTCTACCTTGAGCTCAGGCTCATTGCGATCGTCAAAATCCTTGAGCGCGATGAAAACAGTACCTGCGTTGGTTTTGAACTGACCATCGATCATGCTGAAGCCGGCGAGTGCAGAATAGTCCTCCACCGCCGGATGTTCCGCAAAAATTTCAGCAACGCGCCGGGTCAGTGCCTCCGTACGATCCAGGCTCGAACCGTCCGGCAGCATAACGGCAGCCAGGAGGACCCCCTGATCCTCGGGCGGAACGAAACTGCCCGGAATGATCCTGAACAGCAGGGAAGTCGCGAACAGCATGCCGCCGATGAGTATCAGACCGAAAATTGCGTGCTTCAATGTGAGACGCACGCCTGCAACATAGAGCGAGGTGAGCTTCTCGAGTCCCCGGTTGAATGCCCGGAAGAGGATATTGGGACGACCTTCACCCGGCTTGATCAGGATTGCCGACAGGGCCGGTGTCAGTGTGAGCGCAACGATACTCGAGATGAAAACGGAAATGGCGATGGTGATGGCAAATTGCTGGTAAAGGACGCCCGTTGTTCCTTCCAGAAAGCTGACCGGGAGAAAGACCGCGATCAGTACAAGCGTCGTGGCAATAACCGGGCCGGTCACTTCACGCATCGCCTCGAAGGTAGCCTCCTTTGGAGACAAGCCCTTCTCTTCGATATTTCGCTCGACGTTTTCCACCACGACGATAGCGTCATCACAGACGATGCCGATCGCCAGCACCAGTCCAAAAAGGGTCAGGAGGTTGATCGAGAAACCGAGCGCAGCCATTCCGCTGAAAGTCCCGATCACAGAAACAAAAATCGCGATTGTCGGAATGAGTGTCGTATTGAATTTCTGGAGGAATAAATAGGTCACCAGCACCACAAGGATAATGGCGATCATGAGGGTTTCGATAACCTCATCGATCGAAGCCTGGATTACCTTCGTCGTATCGTATGAAACCTTGTAATCGATCCCCTGGGGGAAGCTCTGCTTGAGCTCCTCCATGGTCTTGATTACATTCGCAGCAACCTCGATCGCATTCGACCCCGGCTGCTGGTAGACAGCAATGAAAGTGGCCGGACTGCCGTTCAGTGTCGAACGCAGCATGTAACTCTTCTGGCCTTCCTCGGCACGTCCAACATCCCTCAGGCGCACGATCGCGGTACCCTCGGGATCTGCGCGCAGGATGACCTCCTCGAACTCGCCAGGCTCGGTAAACCTGCCCTCGGTGACGACTGGAAAGGTCATTTCCACAGGCTGATGCGTCGGCGACTGGCCAAGCTGCCCGGCGCCAAACTGCTTGTTCTGGCTTGCGACCGCCTGCTGAATATCACTCGCTGTCAATCCGAGGCTGGCCATGCGATCCGGCTGCAACCAGAGACGCATGGCAAGATCCGGCAACCCCATGATCGACGCCTGGTTTGCACCGGGGACGCGCTTCAGCGCGTCGAGAATATAGAGGTTGGCATAGTTACCAATATACTGCTCGTCATAGCGGTCGTTTGGCGAGGAGATGCCAATCAGCATCAGGATGTTCGATGAGCGCTTTTCGACTTTGACCCCCGCATTACGGACAGTGTCCGGCAATTCCGGCAGGGCAATATTTACGCGGTTATTGACCTGCACCTCGGCCGTATCCGGGTCAGTATCGATGTCAAAAAAAACCGTCAGGGTCATCTGACCGGTCGCAGAGGATGTCGACTGCATGTAAAGCATGTTATCGACACCGTTGATCTGGTTCTCAATTGGTGCGGCAACGGTGTTGGCGACAGTCTCGGCATCTGCGCCCGGATAGCTCGCACTGACACTGACTTGCACCGGGGTGATGGCGGGATACTGATTAATGGGAAGGCCAAGCATCGACACCAGGCCAACAATCACAATAACGATTGAAACGACGGTTGATGTAATCGGCCGCTTGATGAACACCGAGGAAATCATCGCTTCAGCCTTCCTGCTGTCTGTCTTTTTCGACTGTGCCTTTTTCAGACCCTGGCTCTGTAATCGTGACCGAAGCACCTGCCCGAAGTTTCAGGGCACCATCAACAACGACGCTCTCCCCGCCTTCCAGCCCCTGGTCAATGAACCATTCATCGCCATACCAGTTTCCAATGCTCACAGGGCGGAATTCAGCCTTGCCTTCCATGTCAATGACCCAGACAAAACTCCCCCCGGCACCCTGCTGAACCGCGCGCTGCGGCAAAAGGATCGCATTCGGCCGCAACGCGCCTTTCAGCCGAACGCGAACAAACTGTCCCGGCCTCAACTGGTCATCTCGCCGGTTTCCGCGCATGGGATTCGGCAATTCCGCCCTTAGCAAAAAAGTACCGGTGGTTTCAGAAAGCGAGGCATCCGTAAAAGTAATGCGTCCTGTTTCGGGGTAAATCGAGCCATCGGCCAGGACAACCTCGACATCAAAATCCCCCCCATCCGGCATCCTGATTCTTTCAGCTGCTTCTTCTGCGCGTCCCTGCAATATCTGGTTCTCTGATACAGAAAACTCGATCCAGATGGGATCAATTCTGGCGACATAGGTCAGCAGGCTGGAGCCAAGGCCGACATAGGCTCCCTCTTGCTGGGTTGCAAAACTCGAAATACCGGTGACTGGCGAACGAATCGTCGTGTAACCCAGGTTGAGTTCTGCCTGGACGACTTTAGCCTGTGCAGCCTCGACAGCCGCTGCGGAAGAGCGATAGACACCCAGAGCATCGTCGAGTTCTCTCTTTGCGACTGCATTTTTCTCTGCCAGTGGCCTGATACGTGTCAGATTGGACTCGGCATTTACCAGCCTGGCCTGCTGCTGGGCAAGTTCCGCACGCGCTGCCTGAAGTTGCGCTTCGAACGGCTTGCGATCCATTTGAAACATCACCTCGCCTTCCTTAACCAGTGAGCCCTCCTTGTACTCGCGTGATTCGAGAAAACCTTCCACCCTGGATCGTATCTCTACCCGTCTCGAGCTGACCGTCTTACCAACAAACTCTACCGTGACGGGAACGTCACGTGCTTCGACAGTCATGGCTGTCACGGGTACCGACTGTGGCGCACTCTCCATGCGCGGCTCTTCGGTATTCGTGCACCCCGAAACAAGCGAGCCAGCCAGGATGAGTGCAAAAGATGTGTTGCGAAGCCGGATCTGTTTGAGTCCTGATTCTTTCATAATTGATGTTAAAGGCCTGACTGCGGAGAAAAGCGGAAAGACGAGTACGGAGAACATTCAGCGCCATTTGCCTTGTGCAGCAAATTGTATAACAACCTCAGTCCGGTGAGGCCAACACTAAAAGAACCCCAGAAAAAACTGGATGATCACGGCATTGGCAATATCGATAAAGAAAGCACCAACGAGCGGCACAATGATGAAAGCCATGTGCGAGGCGCCATAGCGCTTGGTCACCGCCGACATATTCGCCATGGCTGTTGGCGTCGCCCCCATGGAGAAACCGCCAAAGCCCGCTGAAACTACAGCAGCGTCATAATTTCTTCCCATAATCGGGAACACGACAACGAGGATGACCAGAATCGCGACGATGACCTGCGCCCCCAGGATGGCGAAAATCGGACCGGCAAGGTCGATCAGTTCCCAGAGCTGCATGCTCATCAGCGACATGGCGAGAAAGGTTCCCAGGGACACATCGGCAACCAGGGCAATGGCCGGCGTGCGTGATGGCCACTCTGTTCCCGTAATCCGTGGCAAGGATTTTGGTCTGAGATTGGTCATGACGATTCCGGCAAACAGGCAGCTGACGCACAGTGGCAGCTGTATGCCGGCCAGTCCAAGCCCATGATCGAGCAAGACACCAAAAATAATACAGACGTGGATGGCCAGGACGGCATCAAGCAGCTCCATGTAGTTGAGGGAGATGCGTTCGTCACCGGTTGCTGCGCCAACATCCAGCGGCTCTTCTTTTTCAGGTGTGAGCCGGTGTCGCTGAATCAGGAACCTGGCAACAGGTCCGCCCATGAGACTGGCCAGCAC
>JARFQQ010000156.1 GCA_029287695.1 Gammaproteobacteria bacterium
GCCGGGAAATGATCATCTTGAGCACATGGAAGTGCCTCTTTCGGCACTCGTCAGAAGTGGCCGATGGAGAAACCGGAGTTCCATGCTCCGGTTTTATTACCCCGGGATCATAGAGGCCTGCCCGGGAGGCCAGGGTGCGCATACTGCGGTAAGTTAGTATCTGCTTACTACGCATGGCTCTGTGGTATGATTTGAAACAAATCAGCTCAGACTGACCGCCCTGTTTCCACCATGCCACCGCTCAGAGTCATTCCTGCAGTCATTGTCATGATGCTGCTCGCAGCCTGTGAAGGCCCTTCCTTCATGGGCAGCAGCCATGTCCGCCCGGAACCCAGCAAGGAGCAGCGTGCGAAATTCGAGCAATACCTCGTCCAGGCAGAAGCAGATGCCGCCCGGGGCAAGGCCGTTACCATGCCGAAATATGTGCGCTACGAAATGCCGGATGGCAACGAGCATATTTACATCACGAAGTCCCGCCATGCTGCACATCCTGCCGTCGTCCGGCGCACTATTGTCACGCGCCTTGGTGTTCGGAAACTGGCCACCCGGGGCGCGCACGGAGGGTCACGGGCGGCTTTTGAGAAATGGCTGGCCGAGTTCAAGGCGATCGATGTCAACCGTCCCCGCACTGCTGACCTGAAACCCATTCCGACACTATGAGTCTTGCTAACAGGCACATTCTTCTCGGTGTGACCGGTGGTATCGCAGCCTACAAGGCCGCGGAACTGGCGCGCCTCCTGGTCAAGGCCGGCGCCAGAGTGCAGGTCGTCATGACTCGCTCCGCCGGGGAATTCATCGGCGCCATGACCTTCCAGGCCATCACCGGCAAGGAGACACGCAGCGATCTCTTCGATAGCGCACACGAGGCGGCCATGGGGCATATCGAGCTGGCGCGATGGGCGGATCTGGTTATCATTGCTCCTGCCACGGCCAATTTCATCGCACTCATGGCACGGGGTTCTGCCAACGATCTTCTCAGCACGCTCTGTCTCGCGACTGCTGCACCCGTGGTCGTCGCACCGGCCATGAACCGGCAAATGTGGTCCGATCCCGCGACGCAGGCGAATATCGAAACGCTGCAAGAGCATGGCAGGCTGATCCTGGGACCCGCAGCAGGCGAACAGGCATGCGGCGATGTCGGCCCCGGGCGGATGCTCGAACCGGCAGATATATTCGACGCCGTGAATGGAATGTTTACCAGCGGCGCACTGGCCGGCGTCAGGGCCCTCGTCACAGCCGGCCCGACACGCGAAGCAATCGACCCGGTACGTTTTATCGGCAATCGCAGCTCCGGCAAGATGGGGTTTGCCATCGCGCAAGCGCTCGAGGAACAGGGTGCCGAAGTCACACTGGTTGCAGGCCCTTCGCAATTGCCGACACCATCCGGCGTCACACGTATTGATGTCGAAGCCGCACTCGAGATGCATAATGCCGTGATGCAGATAGCCGCAGATTGTGATCTCTTTGTTGCCACGGCGGCTGTTGCCGACTATCGCCCTGAAACCGTCGCAAGCAGTAAAATCAAGAAAACCGCCGAATCACAGGAAATGCGCCTGGTGAGGAATCCCGACATCCTTGCCGATGTTGCGGCACTCGCAAGTGGCCCCTTCACGGTCGGTTTCGCAGCAGAAACCGACAATGTGGTGGCCTACGCCGACGAGAAACGCCAGCGCAAGTGCATCGACATGATCGCTGCCAACGATGTCAGCAGCCAGAGCGGCGGTGGTTTTGACAGCGACGAAAACGCGCTGCATGTCCTCTGGGAGGGCGGGCAGCAGGAACTCCCCATGACCGGCAAGCTGCGCCTCGCACGCCAGCTGGTCGAATTGATAAGCCAGAAAATCCATGCATGAAATTGAACTGAAAATCCTAGACGACCGCCTCGGCAATGACTTCCCGTTGCCGGACTATGCCACGCCGGGCTCCGCCGGCATGGACCTGCGCGCCATGCTGCAGGAACCCCTCGAGATCGCTCCGGGACAGACAGAATTGATCCCGACCGGTATCGCGATGCATATCGCAGACCCGTCGCTGGCTGCCGTGATCCTCCCCCGCTCCGGACTGGGTCACAAGCACGGTATCGTACTGGGTAATCTCGTCGGGCTGATCGACTCGGATTACCAGGGACAGCTGTTCGTTTCCTGCTGGAACCGTGGTGATACAGCATTCAGGATGGAAATCGGAGAGCGTCTTGCCCAGCTCGTGATCGTTCCCGTCGTGCAGGCGCGCTTCAACATCGTCGAAGAGTTCGATGAAAGCCATCGCGGCGAAGGGGGCTTCGGATCATCCGGGCGGCACTGAGAGCCGGTCACGAGGACATGGAATCCCGGGGCGAGACATGCATGACTCGCCTCCCCGATAAGTAGCAACAGATACAAGACGAAACAACGATGAGTCTCACGAAAGAACAAGCACAGAACGTCGCCCACGTCCTCAGCGAGGCGATGCCCTACATCCAGAGCTTCCGCGACAAGACCGTTGTCATCAAGTATGGCGGCAACGCCATGGTCGACGAGGAGCTGAAAGAGGGATTCGCGCGTGACGTGGTCCTCATGAAACTCGTTGGCATCAATCCGGTCGTGGTTCATGGCGGCGGCCCGCAGATTGGCAATCTGCTCAAGCGCCTCGGCAAGGAGAGTGAATTCGTGCAGGGCATGCGCGTCACCGACTCCGAAACAATGGACGTCGTCGAGATGGTGCTTGGCGGCCTGGTCAACAAGGAGATTGTCACTCTCATCAACCGTCATGGCGGCTCTGCCGTGGGACTGACCGGCAAGGATGGCGACCTGATTCGCGCAAAGCGCCTCAAGGTGACGAAGGATGCACCGGGACTCGATGCACCGGAGATCATCGACATTGGTCATGTTGGATCTGTCGAGAGCATCGATGCCTCGGTCGTTGACATGCTCACTCACAGCGATTTCATTCCCGTGATCGCGCCGATCGGTGTTGGCGAGGATGGCCTGAGTTACAACATCAATGCAGACCTGGTTGCCGGCAAGGTCGCAGAGGTCCTGCAGGCCGAAAAACTCATACTGCTGACGAATATCGAGGGACTCGTTGACAAGGAGGGAAACCTGTTGACGGGGCTGGACACGAAGACTGTCGATGCGCTCATTGAAGATGGCACCATCCATGGCGGCATGCTGCCGAAGATCGATTGTGCACTCGACGCTGTCAAGAGCGGTGTCCACACGTCGCACATCATCGATGGTCGTGTACCGCATGCGGTACTTGTCGAACTCTTCACTGACGAAGGAATCGGCACACTGATCAGGAGGAGTTGAGAGCAATATGCCGAGACCATCAAGAAAGCAGCAGATTCTCGAGACCCTGGCCCAGGAGCTTCAGCGCCAGCAGGGCAAGAAAATCACGACTGCCTCACTGGCAAGTGCCGCCGGCGTCTCGGAGGCAGCGCTCTATCGCCACTTCGCTAGCAAGGCGAAGATGTTCGAAGCGTTGATCGAGTTCGCAGAAGAAAGCATTTTCAGCCGCATCAACCAGATTCTCCAGGAAAACAAGCAGGCTGCCGCGCGCTGCTACTACATCACCTGGTTGCTACTGGGTTTCACGGAACGCAACCCCGGCATCACGCGACTGCTGCTCGGAGACGCCCTGACCGGCGAAAACGAGCGCCTGCATGCACGCGTCGACCAGTTTTTCTCGCGTGTCGAGTCGCAATTCAGGCAGGTGTTGCGCGAGGCGCCGATGCGCGGCGAAGAGCTCAAGACGCAGGAACCCGAAGTCACAGCACGCCTGCTTGCAGACTGGATCGAGGGCCGCATGCACCACTTTCGCAGGAGCGGATTCAGGGAATCACCAATGGACGGGCTGGAAGAGGGCTGGAAACAGCTTGCAGCAGCAATCTTCTGAGTAAATCCCCACGACTGCCGGCTCGTTGTTGATTTGCAATAAGGGGCAGTACCTCTAATCCGCCCCAGCTGCCTGTCGGGCGGCGATCTACTCGAGAAGCCTGACGCGAACCTCCTGGTTGACGGGATAGACAGCAGGACCAAACTGCGTATAGACGGCAACATCGGCGGCATCGCGCCCGTACCCGATTGCCACGTAACCATTCACGTGTGCTGACCGGGTCGCATCGAACCTGTACCAGCGCCCTCCGACATAAGCCTCGAACCAGGCGTGCATATCCATGGGATCCAGGCCGTGAAGATAGCCCACAACCATGCGGGCCGGGATGCTCAGGCTGCGACACAATGCGATTCCGAGATGCGCAAGATCCCTGCAGACACCATATTGCCTCTCGTTGACCTGCGTCGCAGATACCGGGAAATCACTGCTCCCCGGCTCAAAACGGATTGTCCGACGTATCCATGCCTCGATCGCCGCAACCTGGTCATAGCCCAGCAGTTGCCCCTCGGTGACTGACATGGCGAGTTCACCGAACTGCTCGGACTCGCAGTAACGGCTCGGCAGAAGATAGCCAAGCACGGCATCGGGAAGATCCCAGATCTCGACAAAGGGTGCGCCGTGAGCCGTCTCGACCCTGTCTGCTGTGAGAACGTCCGCAACGGTATGGATTTCGAAAGCGCCTGCCGGGGCGACGAGTCGCTGGCAAAGATTGCCGTACTGATCCGTAAACTCGTAGGCAGGGACATGCGGGACCAGCCTGTACTCCTCGCGCGCAATCCACTGCCCGGAACCGCTGCGTGGACGCAACATCAGGATAAAAGGCGTCGGCACGGCAATGTCGAATGTCAAATCACAACTTGTCCGTAACCACATTCTGCCTGTCTCCCGTTCACTCATAATCGAACACAAGTACTGGTTGCCGGGCGAAAGACATCCCTTCCACCATCAGGTATTCACCGGAATCACCGCTTCCTGAAACGCAGATAATACTGCGTCTGCATGAAATCGAGTCGCTGCACGAGTTCGAAACCGGCTGCCTGGATCTCGGTTGTTACCTGCTGTTCGCCGGCGCGCACGTGATTCATCACCCAGGCGCCGCTGAAACCCGGGATACGCTTGAAATCGATGATAACCAGCTCGCCATCGGGCCGGAGAGCCTGGTGAATGCTTTCCAGTGTTGTCATGGGGTATTCGAAGTGGTGGTAGGTGTCGCTGATAAAAACCAGGTCGACACTCTCTGCCGGCAAACGCACGCTTTTCTGGTCATTGACGACACCGACGATGTTGCCGATGCCCTCACCTTTTGCGCGCGCCTCAATGGCCTTGACGAATTCAGGTGCAATATCCACGGCATAGGCTTTTCCCATCGGGCCAACCTCGCGGGCCATGAGCATCGTGAAGAAACCCGTGCCTGCGCCAATATCGGCAATCGCCATGCCCGGTTGCAGGTCGAGCACACGGATAATATCGTCACGCCGGTCCCAGACTTCGCGACCGTCACGCTCGAATACACCGCGCCACTGGCTGACGTTCGGATTCTGGTAATGATCATTGATACCCGGATTGACGTTCTGCTCGGCAAACGCCGTCAAAGGGAGGAGGATCAGCAGTAGCAGGGTAATCAGACGTGTCATTCTTGTCGCTCGGTATCGCAGCATCATTTGCTAGTGTATCAATCCCGGGCGAATATTTCGGGTCTGACCCGACCGGCGGGCAAAAAGATACCTCTACAGCTTCCTGCCAATCAGCTGCACAACAGCACCGCTGCCGTGGTGGAATTCGCCCTCCTGGACATCGCGAATCACTTCCTGCGCATGCAGCCATTCGAGCCCCCGGAGTTCTTCCTCAAGAGATTCGAGCGTCATCATCATCTCCTCGACGGGTGGACCTCCTGTCCTGTAGTTCAACTGATCCGGCGTATAGGCTTCCAGCAGGAACACGCCTCCGGGCCTGAGACCGGCGACAACCTCGCGATGCACTCTCTGCCTCAACGGGGGAGGAAGATGCGCAAAAATCGAGACAATGGCATTCCAGCTTTCCGGCGCTATCCTGTAATGCGCCAGGTCGGAATGGATGGTCTCGATGCCGACCTGGTGCTCCGCTGCGAGCCGGTTCGCTTTCTCAAGACCGACAATCGACAAATCCACGGCTGTGACATGATGCCCTCTTCTTGCAAGAAAGACGGCGTTCCTCCCCTCGCCTTCCGCAAGACAGAGCGTTTTTCCAACCGGCAAGCGGTCGACCATGTCACGCAGAAAGTCATTCGGCTCCCTGCCATAGGCAAATCCTTTCTCTCTGTAGCGCTCGTCCCACATTGCTGGTCCCGGTCAGTTTCTCGATAGACGTCTCTCTCGGCATTCTAATACGAATACCCCGGCATCACCCCGTGATCCTCCATGCATCTTGCCTGGAATCCTGACCATGATTCCCTCTGAAGTCTGACTCGAGCCTGGCTGAGTATTTCGACTCTGAATCCGGGCACTGTTCCTGACAAGCCCTGTTTCAGCTGCGGCTTCGCAGGATACCAGTAGCATCCCGCTGGTACGAAGTCACCGGAATCATCCCGAAAACCTCATAATGAGGATTAAACCGCGTGATACTGTCACTGTTATAC
>JARFQQ010000107.1 GCA_029287695.1 Gammaproteobacteria bacterium
AAACAATCCGAAAACGACACCGGTAAAAGCCATGAA
Source organism: Gammaproteobacteria bacterium (assembly GCA_029287695.1). Taxonomy (GTDB): domain Bacteria; phylum Pseudomonadota; class Gammaproteobacteria; order Chromatiales; family Chromatiaceae; genus Sva-25. The sequence continues at coordinate 37 of JARFQQ010000107.1, forward strand.
GACTGTCGTGATGATCATGAATGGCTGCCAGTAGCTGCCGAACTGGGTACCGAGAATCATGTACATGAGTCCGATGCCGACCATGAGGAGCAAGCCCAGTGCACCGAGCGCTTCATAGACGTCGTCAAGAATGCCCTCGACGTTCAGGTCGATACTGGGGTAGCGCTTGCTGATTGCATTCCAGCCTTCCATGATTGCATCGTTTGCGATCTGCTCATTGATCAGCGTCTTGTCAATATCAGCCTCTACAGTAATGGCGCGCCGGAAGTTATAGTGGCGGATATTGCCAATTCCCGGCAGGCGCTGTTGTTCGAAAAGCGAAGACAGAGGCACCTGTCTGCCATCCGGGAGCGTCATGCGAAATTGCAGCATATCGTCGATGTCCGCATATTCCCGTTGCGAGGATCTCACGCGAACCTCGAGTTTCTGGCCATCGTGCCGCATTTCGGCAACGATGAGCCCGTCAATCAGGAGTTGCATGGTGCGGTTCAGCTCGGCAGGGCTGATTCCGGCGCGATTGACGGCATCGTTGTCGAATTTCAGGACCAGCTCGGAACGGCCGCGACTGGCGTCATCACTGATATCCCTGACACCCTCGACCCCGGCCATGATGTCGCGCAGATCATTGGCAGCACGCCGGATTTCCTCATAGTCGTCACCGCGCACCTTGATGCTGATAGCCTTTGCTTTTGGTGGGCCACCGGAAAGCTGAAGAAAGGAAATCTGTGCAGGCCCGGGGGTACCGGTAATCTCCTGACGCATCTCCTCGATCATTTCCTCGACACTGCGCAGCTCCGGTGTTTTCGGGTTGAGGCCCACAAGAATCTGTCCGAACCTGTCGCCAAGACGTGGCTCCATGTCCGTGAACATGTTACCGCTGTAACTGATAATGGCCCGTGCCTCGCCTTCGAGAACGTGGCTTTTGACCTTTTCCTCGACCTCAAGCACTTTTTCCATTGTTGCTTCGATACGTGTGCCAGGTGGCATTTCCACATTGACGTAGAAGAGACGGATCGTATCCGCTGCAAAAAAGTCATAGCGGATCTTCCCCGAAACCACGAGCGAGACAGCTGCGAAAAACAGCAGCAGCACACCTGCAAGCGTCCACCAGCGATAGCGCATGAAGCGGCTCAGGGCGCGAACATAATTGATCTGGATCCAGTGCGTAAAACGCTGGCGAAAAAGCTGCATGCGCGAAGGCTTGCGAAAGTTGATTCCGGCGAAAATCACGTGTGCAGGCAGCATCCAGAAGGCTTCCACGAGTGACATTCCGAGCGCCAGGACCACGACAATCGGGATGACCTTCATGAAATCGCCAAGAATCCCCGGCACGAGTGTGAGTGGACCAAAGGCGGCCATGGTGGTGAGCACGGCCGTCAGGACGGGAAGCGCGACCTCCCTCAGTGCGCCGATAGCGGCTTCCAGGGCATCCATACCTCTCTGGATACGGTAGTAGATGGATTCGACCACCACAACGGCATCATCGACCAGCATGCCCAGCACGATAACGATGCCGAGCAGCACCATGACATTGAGCGTCTCGCCAATGGCGTAGAGCGCCCAGAAAGTTCCCGCGAGTACGAAGGGGATACCGATCGCCGTCAGGAGTGCAATGCGTGAACCGAGAAAGAACCAGGTGACAATAATCACGAGGACCAGACCGATCAGTGCGTTGCGCTGCATCAGATTGATCGCGTTCGTGGTGACTGTTGTCTGGTCATCGGTGAGCACGAGTTCAACGCCTGTCTGTCTGGAGAGTGCGTTGCGCTCATCGATAAATGCCCTGAGTCGATCGACAAGCTCGATGGTATTGTTATCAGCCTGCTTGAAGACTGCGAACAGCACCGCGGGTTTGCCGTCATAGCGCGTCATTTTGTCGGGTGTCTTGCGGGCGCGTGTGACACTCGCGATTTCGCCGATGGTGATTTCACCACTGCTGCCGATGACAGGCCGGTTCGCGAGTGAGCCGGGATCGGCGTCGCTGCCGACAAGGCGAACGAGCCAGTTGCGATCACCGATACGGGATTCCCCGGCGGCGATGTCCTGGAAAAAGAGCGCCACGGTATCTGCGATCTGCCCCGGTGTGAGTTTGAGCGCCTGCAACTTCACAGGGTCGATGGCAACCTGGATTTCGGGATCCGTCAGACCGATGGTGTCAACACGATCGACACCCCGGATCCGTTCGAGCCCTTTCTCCAGATTCCAGGCTTGCAGACGCAGATTTTCATCATCGGCCTGGCCAACCACAGCGATGGATGCAGTCGGGTAGGCATTCGCGCTGGTGATCTCGAGAATGAGAGGATCTTCCGCCGCTGCCGGCAATTCCGACTCCTTGTTCTGGATCTCGCGGCGCAGATCACTGACGCGCTTGTCGAAATCGCGCTCGCTGATATCCTGGAAGCGGACGAGGATCGAGGAAACGGAACCGCGACTGTTGGAAGAGACGAACTTGATATCCTTGATGTTGCGCAGGGCATCCTCGATCGGATCCGTGACTTTTTTCTCGACATCGAGCGCCGACGCGCCCGGCAGGATCGTGGTAATGACAATCCAGTTGAAGTTGAGAGTCGGGTCCTGCTGACGCGGCAAGGTGAGATAGGACCAGGTGCCGACAGCAAGCACCAGCACGAAGGCCAGGTTGACGAGCACATGGTTGCTGAGCAGGCGTCTGATCATTGCCTGCTGCCGGACGTGCTTATATCCCCTTGGCGCTCCCTGTCCGGGAACACCTGGCGCGTGATGGTATCTCCATCATTGAGACTGTCCCGACCCTCAAGAATCAGAAGTGTTTCCGGTGGCAGGTCGACAACGGCAGGGCGTCCCTCGAGTGCCTGCTCGAGCACTCTGAAGCGTGCCTTCTCATTCTCGAGCAGGAATACCCCGAGCCGGGTATTTCGCCTCACAAGGTATTCGGCAGGAATCACCCTGTCACTGAGAATCCATACAAGTCTGCCGGCCGAGCCTGCCAGGGGCGTATCGTCACTGAAGCTGAAACGCACTTCGCTGGTTCTCGTGGATTCATCGAGGAGTGGCACCGCGCTGCGGAGTCTGACGGGATACCGGATGCCCCCCGTTTCAAACCACTGCTGGCTGCCGCCGGAGAAACTTTCGACCTCGACCGGATTGAGCTGGGCGCTGACTTCGAGCGCATCGGCCTCGACAATCTTCATGAGCGGAGTGCCCATTGTGGCGAGCATGCCTCTTTCGGCCATGCGTTGTGTGATGAATCCATCGAATGGCGCAGTCACGCTGCAGTTTTCTACCTGGATGCTGGCCTGGCGTATCGTCGCATTCTGGGCATCGATTTGTCCGGCAATGCGTGATTCCTCGCTCTTGCGCTGGTCGACTTCCTGGTCGCTGATACTGCGTTTCTTCAACAGGTCATCGGCGCGCCTGACCTGTTGGCGAGCAAAGTCGTATTGTGCCTGGAACTGCCTCAATACAGCCTTGGCCATGTCCAGTTCAGCTTCTGCGCGACGGCAGTCAAGCTCCACGAGCAGGTCTCCGGCAGACACTGTGTCGCCAGTCTCGGCATGCAGGCTGACGACGCGGGCATTGAGTTCTGAAGAGATCACCGGCGCATTGAGTGCGAGGACAGTTGCAGGCGCGGTCTGCTCCTGCACGAACCAGAGTTCCTTGAGGGGTTTGACGGTCACCGGGGTGGATGCTGCCAGGGTCGCAGGTAGCAGAACGAGAAGGGTCAGGAGCCATTTCATCGCTGTTTCTCCACCGGGAGCGCTTTGCTATGCGGTGGCTCCTTGTGATCCGAGAGGAGCTTGTCGCGGTGTTTTCGGATGAAATCCCGTTTCGCGGTCATCACACTGATCCCGAACTCGATGGTGAAGCGGATGCCTGCCGTGTGCTTCTGGTCAAGCAGGGGTCCCAGTATTTCGAGCTTGTTGTTGTATCGGGCCTCCATACGATCAAGTTTTTGCTCCAGGACAGCTGTTTCCAGCAGGTGCGAGAAAAACATCAGCACCAGGAACTCGGAACGGATGTTCTCGTCTGGCTCTGTACCGGTCAGGGACTCGATGAAATGCGCGTGGCCCTGCTCGGTGAGGGAAAAGAGACGTTTCCCGGGATGGTGACCCCCTGTCTCAAGGCGGCTTCTGACATGTCCTTCCTGCTCGAGCTGTTTCAGTGCCGGATAGATGGAACCGTAGCTCGCTGCATGGAAGTGATTCAGTGAACGCTCGAACATCTGCTTGATGTCATAACCGGTTGCATCGCCCATTTCGAGCAGACCGAGGCAGAGTGTCTTGAGTTGCATGACAGGTGATCCGTGAGATGACACGCAGCAGTATATGTTATGGAACGATATATATCAATTCGATATATGTTTATCTGTGGGGACATCTCTTGAAAAAGGTGCTGGTTTTTACCCACGCGAAGCCCGGGGAGGCCGCAGGCGTGCCCGGCAGTCCTGTCACGGAGCGGGAGCAGGACTCAATAGACGTCGTAGTGCTTGATCTGGCGACGGATATTGCGCTGGACGATGATGCCGTTGATCTGCCACTTCATGCCGTCGAGAGGAATGTCCGGATACTCGCTGTTCTCGGCCACCAGCCGTTCACCATGTTCGTCATTGAGATACTTGCGAAACCAGTTGGAGCCCTCGACCTCGGCAAAAACATAGGCGCCGCTCGAGCAGCTGCTGTTAGGCTCGATGATGATGACGCACTTGTCCGGGAATTCCGGCTCCATACTGTCGCCGAGCACCTGCAGGGCGAAGGGCTCCGAGCTTGCACAGCTTCCCAGGCTGTCGTCTTCGGTTTCAGGGACCTCGATCTTGATCTCGGGAAATTTGCTTACTGTCACCGCGTGAATTCTCCGGGGAATGGAAACGTCCTGACGTTATAATTCTCCGCATGTTTGTACAATCCAGCAACCCCACCTGATGCGCGGTTACCGCGTCACGGAGCGCCAGGGTGTCCGCGACCATTTCAGGCTGCACAGCCTCGGCGTCATCTTGCCATTCCTCTGGGAATACCGCGGGCGCGCACTACTCGCGCTCTTTTTCCTCATACTGGCCAAGATCTCGCTCATCGGTGTTCCACTGGTTCTCAAGGAGATTATCGAGCTCTTCGAGAAGGGCGATATGGCAGTGCTCGCGCTGCCCGTGGGACTCATCGCCGGCTACGGTCTGCTTCGCCTCTCTTCCTCGCTTTTCAACGAGTTACGTGATTCGGTCTTCGCCCGTGTTCGCTATCACGCAATGCGAAGGCTCTCGACCGAGGTCTTGCAGCACCTGCATGGCCTGTCGCTGCGATACCACATGGCGCGGCAGACCGGCGCCATCAGCCGTGACCTTGACCGTGGTGCGCGTTCTGCAAGCACCATCCTCAACTACATGGTGTTCAATATTATCCCGACAGTTGTCGAGTTCCTGCTCGTGGGTGTGGTACTCGTGACCCTCTACGACATCCAGTTCGCGCTGATCACCTTCGGTGCCATCGCAGCCTACTTCGCCTTTACTTTCTCCATTACCGAGTGGCGGATGGATTTTCGTCACCATATGAACAGGCTGGATTCCGAAGCCAATAACCATGCATTCGACAGCCTCATCAACTACGAGACGGTCAAGTACTTTGGTAACGAAACCCTTGAACTCAGGCGCTACGACGAAACCCTCAACGAGTGGGAACAGTGGGGGGTAAGAAACCAGACCTCGATGTCACTCCTCAATTTCGGCCAGGGGGCGATCATCGCCATCGGTGTGACCCTGATCATGTGGTATGCGGCCAGCGGCGTGCTTGCCGGGCAGATGGGGATCAGCGACCTGGTACTCGTCAGTGCACTGATGATGCAGGTCTTCATTCCGCTCGGTTTTCTTGGCATCGTCTACCGGCAGGTGAAATATACGCTGGCAGACATGCAACGCCTGTTCGACCTGATGCAGCTGACGCCGGACGTGACGGACCAGCAGGATGCACCGGATCTCGTGATCAGCGATGGTGGAATCGAGTTCCGTGATATCGATTTTCACTACCAGCCGGAACGCGAGATTTTGCACAAGGTCAACTTTCAGGTTCCTGCTGGCCACAAAGTGGCAGTCGTTGGTCATTCCGGGGCTGGCAAATCGACACTCGCCCGATTGCTGTT
>JARFQQ010000058.1 GCA_029287695.1 Gammaproteobacteria bacterium
ACCGGCGGCACAGTTGGCGACACCCTGCGCGATGCACTCCCGGTTGCCCTGCCCTCGCGACTCGGTCATCTCGTCGATGACGCCGAGCGTCAGCAGGGACTCCACCAGGCCGATGGCAGCGAACGCGAAGGCATAGGGAAAGATGATCGTCAGGGTCTCCCACGCCTTGTCAGCATCGGCAAAGAGCGCGCCGAATTCCGGCAGGCTCGGAAGGCCACTGATGGCGGCAATGTCTCCCACCGTCTTGATCCCGAGCTCCAGCCCGGCGGATGACAACCCGATCGTCAGAAGCGTCGCCGCGACGATCGCCACGAGTGCCGACGGAACAGCGCGCGTGAGCTTCGGCAGGTAATGGATGATCGCCATGGTGAGGACCACGACGAACAGCGTCGCCATCAGGGGCGTGGTACCCAGCAGGCTCTTCTCGCCACTGACGGGATCGGTGGTGTAAAAGTGCTGCAACTGCGCGAGAAAAATCACGATCGCCAGTCCGTTGACGAAGCCGAGCATGACGGGATACGGCACGATACGCATGTATTTCCCGAGCCGCAGCAGGCCGACACTGATCTGTATCAGCCCCATGAGGATAACGGCAGGAAACAGATAATCGACACCATGCTGGATTACGAGCCCGGCCATGATGACGGCCAGGGCGCCGGTTGCTCCTGAGATCAGACCCGGCCGCCCTCCCAGGACGGCTGCCAGCAGGCCGACGATCACGGCGGCCCAGAGACCGACCTCCGGTGATACATGGGCGACGAATGCAAAGGCGACAGCTTCAGGGACCAGTGCAAGTGCGACTGTCAGGCCGGAAAGGGTGTCGTTCTTGACGCTGCCGAATCGGGCAGCCGAGATCTGGAACATGGAGTGAAGCGCCTTCGGGTGCAAAAGCGCGACACTCTAACATATTAGAGTTTCCTTATAAACCGCGCACCCGGTTCCCGTTCTCAGAGATGCGAGGATTTGACGAGATCCGAGACCCGCCCGCTGGCTCCGGCGGGGCCCTCGCTGTAGAGATCGCACAGTTTCCGGGTGAGCGCGAGCCAGTGTTCGCGGCCCTCCTCGACAAGGTCCTGCAACCCGTCAATCCGGTCAGTGCGGAGCCAGTCGCGGTAACGCTCCTCCATGGAGGGGAAAATCGCCTTCCGCATGCCACCCAGATTGCCAACGTAGAAATGCAGGGACTTTTCGCGCTCGCCGGAGAGGATTGCAGGCAAGGTACGGAGACAGTCGGCTGCGAGATCGCGCACCGCGCGTGCCTCGAGCTCGGCCGGCGTGCCCGCGAGAGAGAGCAGCATCTCGTTCCAGGTGTTGCCGACTTCCTGTCCGACCAGGAACTCGCCAATTTCGTGTTCCCGCACCGAGAGCAACTCGCTGTCGGCCATCTCGTAGAGCGCGGCCTCGACATCCGAGTCGATGTCGTAGCAGGCGAAAGCACGCCCCATGGCGTTATCGGGACTGTTCCAGCGCCAGGTTTCGAGACGCTCCCAGAGGAGGCGGCGCAGCGCCTCGCGACGGATGAAGATCGTCTCCTCACGCAGCATCGCCGGCGGTGAATTCAGTCCCCTGGCGAGCTCCCGTCCGCTGATGCGCATGGAGAAACCATCCACCGGCTGTTCCTCGCGCTCGAGTTCGGCGAGGTAGAAATGGGGCCTGGCGCAGTTCTCGAGACCCGCGCTGTAGACCAGCCCGTGATCACGGAGTGCCTCGTTGACACGCTCGCTGTCGAACGGATCGATAGCATGGCCATCGATTTCGATGGGCGCGAACTCCTCGCGTTCGATGCTCTCCCAGTAGTCCTCGCGCGTAGCGAGCCACTCGCCAAGTTCGTCCGCCGGAAGCCTGTCGGTGAAGGCAAGCCCTTTCTCCCAGCGGAAGTACTCACGCATCTTCATGAGGTAGGTGCACATGGTGAAATGTCCGCCGTGGGTGGCGTCGGAGATATCACAGTTTCGCTGGACGCGACTGACAACTTCTTCAATCATAATCTCTCCTGCAAGACCGGCTATCCCCATGAATTTACGAGGGGAAAGGTCACTGGACAGCATTTGCCTGTAGAATGTCCATGACTTAACTGTAATCAAATTTTCACCGTTATATCACTGCGGATAATACGGTTGTGAGAACAGGAACATGGCACTGAGAATTCGTACCCACTGGCATGATGACGATGCCGAACGCACCATCGAGGAGATCGCAGGCGCGATCGCCTTCAATGCCTGGCGCATCTCGAAAAACATGGCGATCAACCTGCATGGCGAGAATTTCGTCTATGACGACGACGAACAGCGCTTCGGCGTCATCACTGAATACCTGCTTTTCCAGCTGGCCCTGACCGACAGGATCGCGAGTGACCGGATCGGACTCGATGACGAATCACGCCGCAAGCTCGTTCTCGCAACTGCCAAGGCGATGGCGGCACACCTGCAGGACAACATGCGGGATATTTTCGGCGAAGGCGACTATGTCCAGCCATTCGTCGCCAAGCTCAACGAACGCGGCAGCGAGTATGCCGAGTTCAGTCTCAACGATGACGGCCCCTCCTACCCTTTCATGCGGCACCTCGGCTACGAGATCCAGCAGATCATGGGTAGCGGACATGACAATCGCTGGGTCATCGACCAGGTCATGGACAAGGACGGCTTCGAGGTCTACAAGCAGATCATCCGTGTGATCGACAGCCTCTTCTGACGATCCGCCGCAGAGATGATCTGCATTAATAACAGATTCATGCTCCGGGTCCATAATTAGAATTCAGCAACCAGGGAACCAGCAGACGACATGAGCCAAGCCATCACACCCGACCTCTTCATCAACCGTGAACTGAGTCTGCTGCAGTTCAACAGGCGTGTGCTGGAACTGGCTGCAGACGCTTCGGTACCACTGCTCGAACGACTGCGTTTTCTCTGTATATCGAGCAGCAACCTCGATGAATTCTTCGAGGTACGGGTCGCGCGCCTGCAGCAACAACTCAAGCATGACATCTCTCCCAACGACCCGGCCGGCATGCCGGCTGACGAGCAGCTCAATGCCATCGCGAAGGAAGCGCACAAACTCGTCAGGGACCAGTATGCGCTCTTCAACGATGTCCTGATCCCGCAGCTGAAAAAGGAAGACATTCACTTCCTGCGCCGTTCCGAGTGGACGGAGGCGCAATCGCAATGGCTCTCGAATCACTTCAAGCGCGAGTTGGCCCCGCTGCTCACGCCACTCGGGCTGGACCCGGCACACCCCTTCCCGCGGATCCTCAACAAGTCGCTGAACTTCATCGTCCAGCTCGAGGGAAAGGACGCCTTCGGACGCGATACCGGCATGGCCATCGTGCAGGCGCCGCGTGCGCTGCCGCGCATCATCCGCCTGCCGCCGGAGATCGGAGGTGGCCCGGACATCTTTGTCTTCCTCTCCTCTATCATCCATGCCCACGTCGATGACCTCTTCCCGGGCATGAGCTCGCTCGGCAGCTACCAGTTCCGCGTCACGCGCAACTCCGACCTGTTCGTCAGCGAGGAAGCCGATGACCTCATGCTCGCGCTCAAGGGCGAGTTACTCTCCCGCAACTACGGGGACGAGGTACGGCTCGAGATTTCGGATGACATCACGCCATCACTCGAGCGTTTTCTCATCGACCAGTGCGACCTCGAGGATCAGGACGTCTACCGCGTCAACGGCCCGGTCAACCTGTCGCGCCTGATGGCCGTCATCGACATGGCAGACCGGCCGGATCTCAAGTATCCGTCCTTCACGCCCGGCTATCCCGAGGGTTACAACAAGGACAGGGACATCTTCGAGTACATCACGGCCCGGCGTTATGTGCTGATGCACCACCCCTATGAATCCTTCGAGCCTGTCATCGATCTGATTCGCCAGGCTGCCGCTGATCCCAAGGTGGTTGCCATCAAGATGACCCTCTACCGCACCGGCTCCAAGTCAGCCATCGCCGACGCCCTGGTGAAGGCGGCGCGTGCCGGCAAGGAGGTCACGGCGGTCATCGAACTGCGCGCGCGCTTTGACGAGGAGGCCAATATCCAGCTGGCTACACGCCTGCAGGATGCAGGCGCCTATGTCGCCTACGGCGTCGTCGGTCACAAGACCCACGCCAAGATGACGCTCATCGTGCGCCGCCAGGGTCGGCGACTGAAGCGTTTCGTGCACCTGGGCACAGGTAACTATCATGCCGGCACAGCGAAGGCCTACACCGACTACGGCATGCTCTCCGACAACAGCGCGCTCGGCAGCGATGTGCACCGTCTCTTCCTGCAGCTGACAGGGCTCGGCAAGAGCCTCAACCTCAAGAAGATGCTCTCTGCACCCTTCACCCTGCACAGCACCATGGTCGATCATATTCGTCGCGAGGCGAAAAATGCGAAGGCCGG
>JARFQQ010000078.1 GCA_029287695.1 Gammaproteobacteria bacterium
AACAGACCGCGCTGGTATGTCATACGTGGCGGTTCACGGGAGTATCTCAAACCACTGTCGGCACCCTATGCGGACGGGATTCGGCTGCATACACCTGTGGAAAGGATCCGTCGCCTGCCAGTTGGCGTCGAGATTCATACAAGACGGCACGGGGCAGAACTCTTCGACGCCGTCTTTATTGCCACGCATAGTGACCAGGCACTCAGGATGCTGGCCGATGCGACACCAGCCGAGCGCTCTGTACTTGGTCAGCTTGACTACCAGCAGAACGAGGCCGTGCTGCATACCGATGAGTCCGTGATGCCTGTTTCGCGTCATGCATGGGCGTCGTGGAACTACCACCTGCAGGCAGGGGGAGACCGCGTGGCCTTGACGTATGACATGAATCGCCTGCAGGGTATCGATGCCCCCGCGAGGTTTCTTGTGACGCTCAATAATTCGGATACCATCAATTCGCGAAAGATTATCCGGCGCATGGTCTACGAACACCCGGTCATCACACCGGGATCTGTCGAGGCACAGGGTCGGCGTGACGAAATAAGTGGTCATAACCGGACCTATTACTGCGGAGCATACTGGCGCAACGGCTTTCATGAGGATGGTGTGGTCAGCGCACTCCAGGCTCTGGAGGAATTCGAGCAGGACCAGCATGCCGTCTCTTCCTTGCGTCGGGCGAGCTAGACCGGCGCTTCCGCCAACACCTGGCGTGATCCCCGGGTGGGCAACACGCACCCCGGCAATCAACATATCGCATCTGGAGGTTATCGGTCAGTGCCAGGTGCGCAGGATGCCTTAACCCGGCTGCCCGATGACAGTTATTCGCATGTGGGGCCACAATTTCTGCTATTGCCAGAGTGGTTTTGAAGTGCGGTATCTGGGTACAGTGGAGATATTCATCACGAAAGCGGATGCCAGGATTGTCGATGTGCGTCACTGATAAAGGGTTTGCAATGCCATGAATGACTCGTCACCGAGCGATTTTCATGGCCGTGTGCTGGTCATCGAGGACAATATGGATATCGCCACATTGCTCGTCGACTTTTTTGCCGATCGCGGCCATGTCGCCGATTGCGCGCATGACGGATTGACGGGCATGCACCTGGCGGCAAGCGGAGAGCACGATGTCATCATTCTCGACCTTGCGTTGCCGGGACTGGACGGTATCGAACTCTGCCAGCAGCTGCGTTCCGTGAAGCACACAGACGTGCCGATCCTCATGCTTACGGCGCGCGACTCCCTGGACGACAAGCTTACGGGCTTCGCCGCAGGTGCCGACGACTATCTTGTCAAGCCGTTCGAGCTGCTCGAGGTCTATGCCCGGGTGCAGGCGCTGTGGCGCCGCTCGCTGGTTAGTAACCGGACATCGCTAGACGTCGCTGATCTGACGCTGAATCTCGAGACGCTCGAAGTCTCGCGTGCAGGGCAGGCGATCAGTCTCAAGCCGGTTCCGCTGAAGATACTGCGACTCCTCATGGAAAATACCCATCGCGTGGTGACGCGACGCGAAATCGAGTCCTTTGTCTGGGGCGATGATCTGACCGAGAGTGATGCCCTGCGCACGCATATCTCGGCACTGCGAACGGCTATCGATAAACCTTTCGATCAAAAGTTGCTGCATACCATGCATGGTATTGGCTACCGTCTTCATGAGCCCCGCTAGTTCACGTCTCCATCTCGACGGCCCGCGCTGGCAACGTTACCTGCTGCAGGCCATCTTTATTTTCCTGAGCGTGCTTCTGAGTCTCTATGCCGTCACCTGGGTGCTGCAGCGTGTGCTCGTCAAGGAAGCCCTCGAGCTCGAGGCAGAGTCATTCATCAGCGAACGCGCGAAGGATCCCGGCTTCCCGCTCCCGCGAACGCGCAATCTTCTCGGGTACCTCGATACCGGCGAAGGGGTCCCGGACATGCCTGTCGAATTGCAGGAACTGGATTCGGGTTTGCATCTCACGGTAACGTTCGCCGACAGGGAGAAGCCATTGCCCGTCTATGTCGAGGACTCCGGTCTTGGCCGGCTGTATCTCGTCTTCAAAGGCTACAATGTCGACCGGCTCGTAGGGCTTTTTGGCGTTATTCCTCTTGGCATCCTGCTCATCATTGTCTACGGAACCAGCTGGGTCGCCTACCGGCTCAGCGTCGGTGCGGTCTCGCCTGTACTGCGCATCGCGCGACGGCTACGCAAGAGTTCAGTCGACCAGGCGCCACTTGCGATGCCGATGACGGGGCTCAAGGGTGAGGCCAAGGAGCTTGCGCTGGCTGTGGATGAGTACACCAGGCGCATGGATGCGATGGTTGAACGTGAACGCCAGTTCAGTTCTGACGTCAGCCATGAATTGCGCACACCCATGACGATCATTGACGGGGCGGCCCAGTTCCTTGAAACAGAATCCGGTCTCTCGGAAAAGGGACGGCAGCGTGCACTTATGATCCGCCGTGCCTGCAAGGATGTCTCCGAACTGATCGAGGCATTTCTCATTCTCGGGCGTGAGCCGGCCCTGCTCGATGAAGAGAGGTCTGTCGATGTTGCCGAGGTCGCAGAGTCCGAACTCGCGAAACTCTCTATGCTACTGGAACATGAACCCGTCAGGCTTGAACTGGTGAGACGCGGAGAACTGTCTGTGCCGGTAAACCGCAAGATCTTCGAGATCATCATCGGCAATCTCTGCAGGAATGCGATCAAGTACACAGAATCGGGAGCGATTCGTGTGGTTGTCACGGAGACGGGGCTGCGTGTCGAGGATTCAGGCCCCGGCATCGACGAGCAGTTGATACCCCACATTTTCGAGCGTCATGTTCGTGGTCGTGGCCTTCAACAGGCAGGCGAAGGGCTCGGGTTGAATATCGTGAAACGACTTTGCGATCTCTATCATTGGCAGATCAGCATCGCGAATCGGCCTGACGGTGGCGTTGCTGTTACGCTCGAGATTCCCCGCAGCAGCCGCCATTCTCCTGCTGCCGGTTCCTGAGAAAACGCTATGACAGGCAGACGCGTCAACTTGTGAACGCGGGGAAGGGCGGGTCAGAACTCTGCCGCGACTGATCCGCGCAATTGCCTGACGTCTGCAACATACCTGAATCCGTTAGCGTGCATCTGTTCCGGGAATGGCTGCTCATCGATATCGCGGGACAGTGCAGGATCATGCAGATTACTGTACTCATTCCGCAGCTTCATGTTGACCTGGCTGCAGAGCATGTCCGGTTCCATGCCGTTATAGTCTGAGAGATCCATCAGGCGACTCCCGGTATCGCGGCTCCTTCGGCCGAGTCACCCTTTTTGGAGAAGAGGTTCCAGGCCTTTTCGTGATAGTGAAAGGCAACCGTGTTGAGGGCCGGCTCGATCAGTGCAAGGGCGCCACCGATGACGATATCACCCGTCAGGGCGTAACCGACGCTGAACGCGACCGTGAAGTGCAGGACTGCGAATGTTGCTGTTTTTGCCATCGTCTTCTCTCCGGGCTAACTCTGTTCCAGTGAGCCTTAATGATAATGATTCGCATTAATAATTGAAGACGATTATTCCAATATCAGTAATAGGAAGATGCAAAGAGCTGCAGGGGCCGGAGAGGCATCCAGTCCCTATGGGGTCTTCTCGAGAGACTTAAGCAGGGCGACTGCGGGCTTGTAGTTATGAGCGGCGGCTTTTTTCAGCCATTGCAGGCCGCGTTCCCTGTCGACGGCCACATTGCCTTCACCGTTGAGATAAATCTCGGCAAGCGCAAACTGTGCGTCGGATTTACCGGCCTCGGCAGCGCGTTCGAACCATTTTG
>JARFQQ010000161.1 GCA_029287695.1 Gammaproteobacteria bacterium
GCCAAAACCCTCGAGGAGGCCCAGATCGCAAAGCTCGACATGATCTGCCGCAAGCTGCGACTCAGCGAAGGAGAGAGAGTCCTCGAGATTGGTTGTGGCTGGGGCGGTTTCGCACGCTACGCCGCAGAAAAGTACGGCGTCGAAATAGTCGGCGTGACAGTTTCAAAGGAGCAGCAGCAACTCGCCATCGAGCGTTGCCGCGGTCTGCCGGTGACCATCGAACTCATGGACTATCGTGATCTCGAGGGCCAATTCGACAAGGCGGTCTCTATCGGCATGTTCGAACATGTCGGAACCAAAAACTACCGCACCTACTTCGATACACTCAATGCTGTCCTGAAGGATGAGGGATTGTTCCTGCTGCATACCATCGGTTCCAACATAACTGTACAGACAGTCGACCCCTGGATTGACAAGTACATCTTTCCAAACGGAAAGCTGCCATCTGCAAGGGATATCGCGACGGCCCTGGAAGGCACATTTCTGATCGAGGACTGGCATAACTTCGGCCAGGATTACGACCGCACCCTCATGGCCTGGTGGGATAATTTCGACAGCGCCTGGCCTGAGCTTCGCGACCGTTACAACGAGCGCTTCTTCCGCATGTGGAAGTACTATCTGCTTTCGTGCGCCGGCATGTTCCGCGCGAGGCAGGCGCAGCTGTGGCAACTCGTGCTGAGCAAACCTGTGCGAAAACAGACCTACCGCTCGCTCCGCTGATAAAAAAACCCCGGAAGAACAAGTCGACCGGGGTGTGGCTATGCTTGGTTAGCTTTGGTTGAGACAACCTTCCTGGCTATCCCGGACATCCGTGAAAATTCCTCTGTTGCCGGAAGCCTGTTAAACAGCTTCTGTGCATCCACACATCCTTGCAACGTATTCTAACTATAGAACGTTAATTCCTGTTTGTTAAGGAGAATCTGTAGCATTCTCTTGTAGGAAAATGCTGACAAGCTTGCAGGGAAAGAGATGCTCAGGCCGGAACTGGTCTCAAATCAGGCATCTGCTGCCGGCACCGGGAGGCGGTCCCTCTCGCCACAGCAGCAAAATGACCTCCGGGACCGGGCGAAAAAAAACCCGGCAGGAATTCCGACCGGGTAGTGGCTATGCTTGGTTAGCTTGGTTGAGACAATCGTCCAATGTCTCTGACATCAATCTGATGTCCGTGTCGCCCTGTATCCGTGGAGATACTTGCATCAATGCATCTGCGACGACATGGTTCATACTCTAGCCCCTGCGGCTGCCTTTCAGTATCGGCAATTCCCAAATCCCCCTGTAGGATTATTCTGACATTTGTGTCATGCGAGGGTGATGGCTGCCCTCGCAGCTTGCTGCCTGCCTCCAAACAGGGGGCGACAGCAAAGTGAGCAGCCGAACCGGCCAGGCGCTAGAGATAGCGCAGATAGACGTAAAATGTACTGACCAGGATCGTCAACAGCATCAGGGGAAACGCGATCAGCATGAAAGGGAGAAACCTGATTGGATGCCCCGCACGCTCCGCAAAGCCCGCAACGATCAGATTTGCACTCGCACCGATCAGGCTGCCGTTCCCCCCCAGGCAGGAACCAAGGGCCAGCGACCACCAGAGCGGTGTCAGTGAATCGGCATCACCCAGCATGACGCCCATGTTCTCGATGAGGGGTATCATCGTGGCCACGAAAGGAATATTGTCGACCAGCGCCGAGGCCACGGCCGAAACCCAGAGAATCGCGATGGTCGTCAGTGCCATGTCACCTCCGGTGAGATCGATCACCCGATGCGCGACAAGCTCGAGCAGACCGGTCGTTTCGATGCCATAGACGACGATAAAGAGCCCGATAAAGAAAAAGATCGTCAACCATTCCACATCCGCCAGGGTATTTTCGACCGACTTGCTCTGTTCACTCGGCTTTCTGGGCAGATTGATCATCAGTAACAGCAGTGACGCTCCAAACATCGCGATCGTTGCCGGCTGGTAACCGAGATCATGCCCAAGGATAAAACCGGCGATGACCAGTACCAGTACACCCATTGATTGCCACAGCAGGGGCTTGTCCTTGATAGCGTCGGCCTCTTCATATTTCATCACCTTGCTTCGCCGTTCCGGGGTTGTCCGGAGTTTGCGCCCCCACAACAGATAGAAGGGAATCAGCAACATGGGCAGGATCACCAGGACGACAGGACCGAGATTGAAAAGAAAATCATTGAAACTGAGCCCGACGGCCGAGCCGATCATGATATTGGGCGGATCACCGATAAGTGTTGCCGCGCCACCCACATTGGATGCAAAGATCTCGGAAAAGAGGTAGGGATAGGGACTGACCCCGAGTTCATCTGCAATCAGCAGGGTGACCGGGGCAATCAGCAGTACTGTAGTCACATTGTCCAGCAGGGCAGAGAGTACTGCAGTCACAAGCACGAGCATCACGAGGATACCCCATGGCCTGGCATCGACACGCTTCACAGACCAGATGGCAAGATACTGAAAAACACCTGACTGGCGCGTAATGGAGACGATAATCATCATGCCAGTGAGAAGGCCGAGGGTGTTGAAATCAACCCCCTTGACAGCGGCTTCCTGCGTCAGCACACCACCGAGGATCATGAGCGCAGCAGCGGCCATGGAAACAATTGCCCGGTTGATACGCTCGGTCATGATCAGGATATAGGTCACTGCGAACAACCCGCCGGCGAACCACATCGGGTTCATGCCGAAAATGACACCTTGTGTGATCTCAGCACTCGGCGTCATCTTTGCCTCCTTCGGCGAGAACCTTCTCACCAAGATCCCAGTACGAAATCACGCCGACCAGTTTCCCTGTCTCCGGATCCACGACGGGAAGGCTGGCTTTGGTTCGGTAGAGAATAAGGACGGCCTCAAGCAAAGGGGTGTCAGGACCGACAGTTACGACATCCTCCTTGTCCATGCAGAGCGCGATCTCCTTGTCACTGTTCTCGCAATAGCGATGGTAGAGATCCGCAATGTTTTCGCGGGAGAAATTCACGCTTTCGAGCCCCCTCTCCATGATTACCGCATGCGGCAGGATCAGGCGCAGCAAACAATTGACCCCGAAAACCCCGATATAACGCCCCTCATCATCGACCACAGGAAGACGCCTGTAGCGATTTTCCATGACGTATCGCGCTGCAGTTCGAATGTGATCGCCGGGATGCAGGACCAGCGGATGTGGATCCATGATTGACCGTGCAGACATCAATACCTCCTCGTTTTCATTCCTCTACCCGGTCAGCATTCGACCGGGATGGCGGTTCCCGAAGAATGACCAAGAATCACTTCCGGGGCCATGATTTTTTTCTGCTTCCGGGGTTCTTCTGACAGAGATCAAGCGGGTGGTACATGATATCTTCAAATCCGGCCCTGACAGGGATCATCCCTGTTTCTAAATCTGCTAGTTTAGACAGAGAAACCTGTTTTCCCGGAGGTCCCGATGTCGATAAGAGTGACGCTGTTCACGACACTGCCGCTGCTCGCACTGTTCAGCATGCCGACACTTCACTATGCGCCCGCCGATTCACTCGCCCGGGGATTGCTCGAGACAGCGATCCCCTCCGCCCGGGCATGGCAGCATGACTACCCTCCTCCGCCACCAGCCTATAGCCAGGTTCCGGCCCGGCCATACTATCCGCCTTACTGGATCGAGATGCGTCGCATGGAGCAGGAGATGCGCCGCCGGCGGTGGCAGATGGAACGTGACATGGAGCGAATGGAAAAGGAGATGCTTAACGAACCTGACAGCAGCGGAGTAGCAATCGAGGAACATTTCAGTTCGCCCCGGATTCGTATCGAGGAGGACGACACTCAATTCATTGTCACGGCCCTGATCCCGGGTGCTGATGGCAAAACAATCGAGGTCGATCAGCGTGGAAACCACCTGCGGATTGCCGCCATGCGCAAGGTCGAAAAACGCGAGACCAGCGACGGAAAACGCATCTCTTCGAGCTTCTCGAGTCGCTACCAGCGCATCCTCTCCTTGCCCGGGCCTGTGAAAGAAGGAAGCATGCAAACAGATTTCAGTGACGAGGTGCTGACGATCCGGATACCGAAGGCTGGCTCATGAGCACGATCACGACCGACAGCGCTGTCCTGACGGTGCGGGTCGAAGGGAGAAGGGGCTGCACGCGATGACCGGGGCAATTCTTTGGTTCAGACGTGACTTGCGACTCGACGACAATCCGGCCCTGCAGGCCGCGCTGCAAAACTGCCGGCAACTGATCCCGCTGTATATTCATCATCCGGGTGATAAATCACCCTGGACAGACGGCGCAGCGAGCCGCTGGTGGCTGCATCACACTCTTGCAGCGCTCGACGGAGAACTGCGAAAACGCGGTTCCCGACTGCTCATCCGACAGGGAGACCCCCTCGCAGTCCTGCAGGAACTGGCCCATGAGCAGAATATCAGGCAGCTCTACTGGAACCGCCTCTACGAGCCTGCGATTATCGAACGTGACAGCCAGATCAAGAAAACCCTGGCCGGAACAGGTATCGCCTGCCAGAGTTTCAACGGCGCATTGCTGTTCGAACCCTGGGAGATCCGGACCGGCCAGGATACCCCCTACAAGGTATTCACGGCTTTCTGGAAAGCCTGCCTCAAAACCGGCCTCCCGCAAGACCTGCCGCAACCTTCCCCCTCCTCACTCCCCCCGGTCCCGAAAGACCTGCGGACCGACAGGCTGGAGAAGCTGCAGCTGTTGCCATCGATCCGGTGGGACAGCGGGCTGTACGACTGCTGGAAACCGGGGGAAGCCCCGGCGCAGCAGCAGCTGGACAACTTCATCGCCGATGCCGTCGAGCATTACAACAACGACCGTGACCTGCCCGGAACAGAGGGCACA
>JARFQQ010000203.1 GCA_029287695.1 Gammaproteobacteria bacterium
GCTCGTCGACTGGCTGCATTACAACGGCTACGCGATGGTCACGAAACCGGCCAAGGAATTCACCGACTCGATGGTCCGGCGGAAGATCAAGGGCAACATGGACATCGATCTGGCGGTGAACGCCATGGAGATCGCGCCGCATGTCGATCACATCGTGCTCTTCTCCGGCGACGGCGATTTCCGGCCCTTGGTCGAATCGCTGCAGCGGCAGGGCGTCCGGGTTTCGGTCGTCTCGACGATCCGGTCGAGCCCGCCGATGATCGCGGACGATCTGCGCCGCCAGTGCGACAACTTCATCGAGCTCGAGGAGCTGCGCGAGGTGATCGGGCGGCCGCCGCGCACTGAGGCGATGCAGCAGTCGCGCGCGCCTGTGACCGCGGACGCCGACGCCGACGGGGAGTGATCCCGCCCGATCCGGCGCCGGGCTGCGCGATCTGTCCGCGTCTCGTCGCCTACCGCGAAGACACGCGCGCGAAGCATCCGGAGTGGTACAACGGGGCGGTGCCGTCATTCGGCGACGCGGAGGCCCGGCTGCTGGTTCTCGGGCTGGCGCCCGGCGTGCGGGGGGCCCATCGCACAGGCCGGCCGTTCACCGGGGATTACGCGGGCGATCTGCTTTACGCGACGCTGACGAAGTTCGGATTCGCCAACGGGAAATTCGCGGCCGATCCGGCGGACGGGCTGGAGCTTCACGACTGCATGGTGACGAACGCGGTGCGCTGCGTGCCGCCGCAGAACAAGCCGGTTGCCGACGAGATCAATCACTGCAATGCCTATCTTGCAGAGGAACTCGATCAGGTACCCGATGGTGGTGTCATCCTCGCGCTGGGCCAGATCGCGCACAAGGCAGTCGTGCGTGCCACCAGCGGGCGGCAGAAAGATCATCCTTTCGGGCACGGACTGCAGACGGAACTGGCTCGCGGGATCAGGCTGGTCGACTCCTACCACTGCAGCAGATACAACACCCAGACCAGGCGTCTCACGCCGGCGATGTTCGACGCGGTTTTCAGTGAAATCCGCGCTATGCTCGGGTCATGAGCGAAACCGGCCGATTCGATCACAAGCGTTTTCTGAAGAACCTCACGACCCGCCCGGGTGTGTATCGCATGCTCGCGGATGATCGCGAGGTCCTCTACGTCGGCAAGGCGAAAAATCTCAGGAAACGGGTCTCGAGTTATTTCACGCGCTCGCTCAATCGCCGCATCCAGCTCATGGTCTCGCAGATCCGTGATATCGAGATCACCATCACCAGCAGCGAGGCCGAGGCACTCATTCTCGAGAACCAGCTGATCAAGTCACTTAAGCCGCGCTACAACGTGCTGCTGCGAGACGACAAGAGTTATCCCTATCTCTACCTCTCCGGCGATGCGTTCCCCCGCCTGGCTTTCCACCGCGGCGCGCGCAAGGCGAAAGGACGCTATTTCGGACCCTATCCGAGCAGCGGTGCTGTGCGTGAAACGCTGCACCTGATCCAGAAAGTGTTTCCCGTGCGGCAGTGCGAGGAGAGCTTCTATCGAAACCGCAGCCGTCCATGCCTGCAATACCAGATCAAGCGCTGCTCGGCGCCCTGCGTGGGCCTGGTCACGGAGCAGGACTACAACCGGGACGTTACACATACGCGACGCTTCCTCGAGGGCAAGGCGACAGAAGTCATCGAGGCGCTTACCGAAGAGATGGAGCAGGCCTCAGTACAGCTGGAGTTCGAGAAAGCCGCTCGCCTGCGGGATCAGATCATCAGCCTGCGGAAGATCCAGGAACGCCAGTATGTCAGTGGCGAAAAGGGTGATCTCGACATCGTCGCAGCCACGATGGAGGCCGGCCGGGCCTGTGTGCAGGTCTTTACGATCAGGAGCGGCAGGAATCTCGGGAACCGCTCCTTCTTCCCGCGTATCGCCGTCGACACGGAGATCGAACAGCTTGTCGCGGCTTTTCTGACACAGCACTATCTCGAACGCGCCGTTCCGGGCGAGATCCTCGTCTCGCATCTTCCGGAGGACCGGGAACTGCTGCAGGAAGTGCTCAGTGCGCAGAAGGGGAGTCGTGTCGCGATACGCCAGCGCGTCCGCGGCGAACGCCAGCGCTGGCTCAGCCTCGCACAGGAGAATGCGGCCGCTGCCCTGCGGGCGCGGCTGGCCGATCAGAGCGGAATGCTCGAGAGCTATCAGCAACTGCAGGATGCGCTCGGCCTCGATGAAATGCCGCAAACCATGGAATGCTACGACA
This sequence comes from Gammaproteobacteria bacterium, assembly GCA_029287695.1. Taxonomy (GTDB): domain Bacteria; phylum Pseudomonadota; class Gammaproteobacteria; order Chromatiales; family Chromatiaceae; genus Sva-25. The sequence continues at coordinate 2,224 of JARFQQ010000203.1, forward strand.
TTTCACATACCCAGGGAGAACGCACGGTCGCTTCCTGTGTTGTTTTCGACCAGCAGGGTCCCGCCCGGCAGCACTACAGGCGTTTCAACATCCGCAAGGCTGCGGCCGGAGATGATTACGCGGCCATGCAGGAGGTCATCACTCGCCGCTTCGCGCGCATCCGGCAGGGAGAAACCCGCATGCCCGACCTTGTTATCATCGACGGTGGCAAGGGACAGCTCTCCCGGGTTGCCGAAACCCTTGCCGAGATCGGGGTGACCGGCGTCAACCTTCTGGGTATTGCGAAAGGGCCCGATCGCAAACCCGGCATGGAGCGTCTCTTCTTGTACCCTGATAGCAAGGCGCTTATACTGCCGGCCAGTTCTCCGGCGTTGCACCTGTTGCAGCAAATACGCGACGAGTCGCACCGTTTTGCGATCACCGGCCACCGCAAGCAGCGCGCCAGGGCCCGCAAGGCCTCCGTGCTCGAGGAGATCGCCGGTGTCGGGCCGCGCAGACGCAGGGATCTTCTGCGTCACTTCGGCGGCCTGCAGGAACTTGTCAGTGCCGGCGAGGAAGACATCGCCGCCGTCGAGGGCATCAGCCGGGCGCTGGCGAAACGCATCTATCAACATTTACATGGTGAATAGTCTGCTGACTGCACACCATGCCATACAACCGGTTTTCTACCTGAACGACAGGCTCTGACGTGTTCTGGAATATCCCCAACAGCCTCACGCTGCTCCGCATCGTGCTGATCCCGGTACTCGTGATCCTTTTCCTGCTGCCCGTCGCCTGGGCCAGGGAGGCATCTGCCGTGGTCTTTCTCGTTGCCGCAGTGACTGACTGGTTCGACGGCTATCTCGCACGCCGCCTGGGGCAGACATCCAAGTTCGGCGCTTTTCTCGATCCTGTCGCTGACAAGCTCATGGTCGCGACGGCACTCGTGCTGCTCGTCTATGCCGATCCGCGGGTCTCGATTGCCGTTGCCGCGGTCATCATTGTCGGGCGGGAGATTACCATCTCGTCCCTGCGCGAATGGATGGCCGAACTCGGCATGCGTGCAACCGTTGCCGTCAGTATGGTCGGCAAGATCAAGACAGCGGCCCAGATGGCGGCAATCACGCTGCTGCTCTGGAAGGACGAGCTCCTCGGGCTGCCCGTCTACGGGATTGGCCTGATGCTGCTGTACTTCGCTGCCGCCCTGACGCTCTGGTCGATGTTTGCCTACCTGAAGGCCGCCTGGCCCATCCTCAGGGATGAGACAACCGACTGACGCGGGGAATGGCTTGTGTCATAATCCGGCACTTTGATTTCAACAACCCAATCCAGAGATACCAACAATGCTGAGTTTTCTGATATCCGACGCAATGGCCGAAGCACCTGCTGCGGCTGGTGGTGAAGCCGGCTGGACGGGACTGCTTTTTCCGTTCGTGCTGCTGGCAATCTTCTATTTCTTCCTGATCCGTCCCCAGATCAAGCGACAGAAAGAGCACAAGGCGCTCGTCGATTCGATCCAGAAGGGCGACGAAGTGCAGATCGAGGGCGGTGTCCTCGGGCGTATCACCGAGATGGGCGATGAATACGCCAGGCTCGAGATTGCCGATGGCGTCGTCATCAAGATCCGCCGTGGCGCAGTGAGTGCTGTTCTGCCCAAGGGCTCTCTCAAAGAGATCTGAACGCTCCTTCGTCAACAGACTGACTCTCCCGACCCTTTAATGAGCTGGATGCAATGAACCGCTATCCCCTGTGGAAGAACCTTATGATCCTGGCAGTGATTCTCGTCGCTGCTCTCTACGCATTGCCGAATATCTTCGGCCAGGATCCTTCAATCGAAGTTACACCGCTGAGCAAGACCGCCGAGATCACGGACGGCTCCCTTTCGCAGGTGGAAGCCGCACTGAACCAGGCTGATTTGCCGTTCAAGCGGATCGATCGCGAGCCGGACCGGTTGCGCATCCGCTTCAATGACGGTGAAACGCAACTCAAGGCAATGGATCATCTTCCCGAGACCATGGGCAGCGAATACGCCTTCGCTCTCAATCTCGTGGCAGACGTGCCCGAATGGCTCAGCGCGATCGGTGGTGACCCGATGAGCCTGGGCCTCGACCTGCGTGGCGGTATCCACGTGCTCATCGACGTGGATATGGACACGGCGCTCAAGAACACGCTGACCGATATCCGCACGGACATCCAGCGTTCGCTCCGCGAGGAGAAACTCTTCGGCCAGCTGCGCGTCGAGGAGACGGGCATCCGGGCACTCTTCCGCACAGAGGAGGAGCGTGACAGGGCAGAGCGCATCATGGAGGACAGCGACAGCCTGCAGGACTTCGAGGTCGATACCTTCGAAACCGACCAGGAGTTCGGTGTCACGGCTGTCTTCAGCCAGGAAGGGATTCGCCAGGCAAAGAAATTCGCACTCGAGCAGAATATCGTCACCCTCAGTAACAGGGTCAATCAGCTTGGTGTGACAGAGCCGATCGTACAGCAGCAGGGCGACCGTCGTATCGTTGTCCAGCTGCCCGGCGTTCAGGACCCGTCACGCGTCAAGGAGATCCTGCAGGCCACGGCCACGCTCGAGTATCGCCCGGTCGATACGGAACACAGCGTCGCCGACGCCGTCAACGGCAAGGTGCCTTTCGACTCCGAGATCCGCTATGACCGCCAGGGACAGCCGGTCCTCCTGAAGAAGGAACGCATCGTCAGTGGAGAGAGCATCACCAACGCCTCCTCCGGACTGGATCAGCAGTCGGGCACGCCGGCTGTTTTCGTGAGCCTCGACGGCCGCGGAGCCGACAGGATGCTGCGATTCACGACCGAGAGTGTCGGCAAGCCCATGGCCGTGCTCTTCATCGAGGACCGCCCCACCGGCCAGAAGGACAGCGAGGGCAGAAGCATCAAGAAACACGTCGAGGAGGTCATCAGCGTCGCCACGGTTCGCGAGCCCTTCGGCAGCAACTTCCAGACCACCGGTCTCGACAGCCAGCAGGAAGCACGCGACCTCGCACTCTTCCTGCGCGCCGGCGCGCTCAAGGCGCCCATCGATATCATCGAGGAACGCACCATCGGTCCGAGCCTCGGGCAGGAGAGTATCGACAAGGGCTTCAAGTCGATCATCATCGGCCTCGTACTCGTGATGATCTTCATGGCCATCTACTACAAGGTGTTCGGCCTCATCGCGAATCTCGCACTGCTCGTGAATCTCGTCATGATCGTTGCGATCCTCTCCCTGCTGCAGGCAACACTCACGCTGCCGGGTATCGCAGGCATCCTGCTGACCGTCGGTATGGCAGTCGATGCCAATGTCCTGATATTTGAACGCATCCGCGAGGAAGTGCGTGTGGGCAGCTCCCCGCAGGCAAGCATCCAGGCCGGTTATGCCAAGGCGCTCTCGACCATTCTCGATGCCAACATCACGACGCTCATCGCTGCCGTGCTGCTCTTCAGCTTCGGTACCGGCCCGATCAAGGGCTTCGCCGTGACACTCTTCATCGGCATCGTCACATCCATGTTCACGGCGATTCTCGGTACCCGCGCCGTGGTCAACCTGATTTACGGCGGCAAGCGCCTCAAGAGCCTGCCGCTCGGGTTACGCATCCTCGACAAGGAGCCGCGCATCAATTTCATGAGCAAGCGCACGCTTGCGATACTCTTCTCCGGCATCGTGCTCCTTATCGCTGCAGGTTCACTTGGCCTGCGAGGCCTCAACTTCGGCATCGATTTCACGGGCGGTACGCTCATCGAGGTTGGCTACAGCCAGGATGTGGATGTCGAGGAGATCAGGGAGCAGCTTGTCGAGGGTGGTTACGGCGATGCCATGATCCAGCGCTTCGGCACGCCGCGTGACATCCTCATCCGCGTCGCTCCGCAGGATGAGATCACCAATGAAAAGATCTCGAACGACGTCTTCGCCCTGCTGGAAGCAAACCCGGACAACAAGCCGGAGTTGCGCCGTGTCGAGTTCGTGGGCCCGCAAGTTGGTGACGAGCTGACAGAAAAGGGCGGCCTCGCGATGCTCTATTCGCTGATCGCGATCCTGATCTATGTCGCCCTGCGCTTCGAATGGCGCTTCGCAGTCGGCTCTATCATCGCGCTGGTGCATGACGTTATCTTCACGGTCGGGCTTTTCTCGATCCTCTGGGCGACTTTCGACCTGCCGGTGCTGGCCGCGATCCTTGCCGTCATCGGTTATTCCCTCAACGATACGATCGTCGTCTACGACCGCATCCGTGAGAACTTCCGCAAGATTCGCAAGGGGTCGCCAATCGACATCATCAATATCTCGCTGAACCAGACGCTGTCACGCACGATCATCACCTCGTTGACGACCTTCGTGGTGCTGTTGTCGCTCTTCCTCTTCGGTGGCGAGATCATCCATGGCTTCGCAACGGCGCTCATGATCGGTGTCGTCATCGGAACCTACTCCTCGATCTTCGTTGCGAGCGTTGCCGTGGTAATGCTCGGTATCAGGAAAGAGGATCTGATGCCGAAGCCCAAGGAGGGCGAGCTGGTCGATGAGCGGCCCTGAGTCGGGAAGAGGCCACTGAAAAAGAAAAACCGGGGTTTGTCCCCGGTTTTTTGTTGCGATGAGGAACTGTCAGGACGCCGGCAGCGTGATTTTCGGTTTCTTCTCGTTGCGCCGGTAGAGCACGCTCATCTGGCCGATCGTCTGGACCAGCTCTGCGCCGCTGTTGTCGAGAATGGCCTGCGTGATCGCTGCGCGTTCGTCGCGTTCTGCAGCAATCTTCACCTTGATGAGCTCGTGCGCATCGAGTGCGATCCCGACCTCGGCAAGGATGTTGTCGTTCAGGCCGTGCTGGCCGACCATGACGACGGGCTTGAGGTGGTGGGCTCTGGAACGCAGAGCGCGTTTCTGTGCTGCTGTGAGTGACATGCGATCTGGTCTGTTGACGTATGGATTCAGGCAGCGCATTCTACAGGATCCAGAATCCCCGATCCGTACATTCTTGGCCCGTTCAAAAAGCAGCCGCAGCTGGCTCGATCGCCATTTCAACGATAACTACGTCAAGCAGGCGCAGCAGCTTGGTTATCGTTCCCGTGCCGCCTTCAAGTTCCTCGAGATCCAGGAGAAAGACAATCTGGTCAAACCCGGCCACGTCGTTGTCGATCTGGGCGCGGCGCCCGGTGGCTGGAGCCAGATCGCAAAGGACCTTGCCGGTGAGGAGGGGCTCGTCTTTGCGCTCGATATTCTTCCGATGGACCCGATCGCCGGTGTCCAGGTCATCGAGGGCGATTTTCGAGAAGAGGAGCCATTTGACAAGCTTTTGGCCATGCTTGACGGGCGACCCGTTGACCTTGTGATTTCCGATATGGCACCCAATATCTCTGGTGTGGCGGCTGTCGATCAGCCAAGATCCATGTATCTTTGTGAACTTGCGCTGGCGTTTGCGCGTCAGACACTGAGGCCGGACGGGGATTTCCTCGTCAAGGTTTTCCAGGGCGAAGGGTTTGACGAATTTTTTCGCCAGATGCGTGAGAACTTCAGCAAGGTCGTGACGAGAAAACCACAAGCATCCCGCAGTAAAAGCCGCGAGGTTTACCTGCTGGGAAGGGGTTTCAAGGTATAATGCATTGAAATACGACAATTTACAGAGTCCGGCCGGGTGGCGGCCGGAGAGGCATAACAGAGGTACAGTCTGTTGAATGACATGGCAAAAAATCTGATCTTGTGGGTCGTGATTGCGCTGGTGTTGATGTCTGT
>JARFQQ010000166.1 GCA_029287695.1 Gammaproteobacteria bacterium
TTCCTACCTCGATGCGTGCGGCGGCGCGGCAGTCTCCTGTCTCGGTCACAACGACAGGGCTGTGCGCGAGGCAATCGCTGAACAGCTTGATCACCTCGCATACGCACACACCGGGTTCTTCACGACCCGGGTCATGGAGGAACTGGCACAGGATCTCGTCGAACATGCTCCCGAGGGTGTCAGTCATGTCTACTTCGTCTCCGGCGGTTCGGAGGCTGTGGAGTCGGCGCTCAAGCTGGCTCGCCAGTACTTTACCGAGATCGGTCAGTCGAACCGCCAGGTCGTTATTTCCCGCCGCCAGAGCTATCACGGCAACACGCTGGGCGCACTCGCTGCCGGCGGCAACTTCTGGCGGCGCGAGCCTTTTGATCCGATGCTCGTTGACGGCTACCACATCTCTCCCTGCTATGCCTATCGCGACAAGCGCGAGGATGAGACCCCGGAAGCCTATGGCCTGCGCGTGGCCAACGAGCTCGAATCGGCCATTCAGCTGATTGGCCCGAACAAGGTCATGGCATTCATTGCCGAGCCTGTCGTCGGCGCGACGGCCGGGGCTGTCGAGGCTGTCCCGGGTTACTTCAAGCGCATTCGCGAGATCTGTGACCACTACGGCATCCTGCTGATCCTCGACGAGGTCATGTGCGGCATGGGACGCACGGGGACGCTGCATGCCTGCGAACAGGAAGGCATCAGTGGCGACCTGCAGACTGTCGCCAAGGGAATTACCGCGGGCTACATGCCCATGGGTGCGGTTTTCGTCAAACGCCATATCGCAGAGATCATCGAGAAGGGGTCCGGCGCCTTCATGCACGGACACACCTTCATCGGGCATGCACTGGCCTGTGCCGCCGCACTGGCCACCCAGAAGGAGATGCGTGAACGCAACCTGCTGGAGAATGTCAGGCAGCAGGGCGCTTATCTCAGGAAGCAACTCCATGAGCGCCTGGACTATTCGCCATTCGTCGGCGATATCCGCGGAAGAGGGCTTTTTGTCGGCATCGAGCTCGTCGCAGACAAGTCGACGAAGGAGCCATTCTCGCCCGAGATGCAGCTCAGTCAAAACATCAAGCGGCTTGCCATGGAGCAGGGACTGATGTGCTACCCGATGGGAGGGACTGTCGATGGCCGCAGCGGAAATCACATCCTGCTGGCACCACCTTTCATCGTGGAGAAAGCCCATATCGACCGCATCGTGGATATTCTCGGTAACGTTATCGAAACAGCGACACAGAAAGAGCAGGCGGCTTGAGTTCTCCGATGATGATCATGGTGGCTCCGAACGGCGCCCGGAGAACCCGCCATGACCATGCCGCAATTCCCCTGACACCCGAAGAGCTGGCTGAGACCGCCGGGGCCTGTCTCGAGGCAGGCGCCTGTGCCATGCACCTGCATGTCCGTGATGCCAGTGGCATGCATACCCTGGACCCGGCCCGCTATCGCACAGCGCTAGAGGCGATCAGAGAACGCGTGGGGGATCGGCTTCTGCTGCAGATCACGACCGAGGCCGTTGGGCTCTACAGCGCGGAAGAACAGATCGCTGTCGTACGGGAACTGGTTCCAGAAGCTGTATCCCTCTCTGTCAGGGAACTCGCAAGGGCCGGTGAAGAGGCCATTGCCGAGCTGGACCGCTGGATGCACGCGCAGGCTGTATTACCCCAATGGATCCTCTACTCGACAGAGGACCTGGACCTGATCAACGACTGGATACGGCGGGATGTGCTGGCCGCTTCTGCCTATCCCCTGCTTTTTGTGCTCGGCAAGTACCAGTCGTCCGTCGCAGCGACGCCGGAGATGCTGGAGAACTTTTACGGGTGGCAGGAGATGCCCTGCTGGATGGCCTGTGCATTCGGGCCGGCAGAGGGTTTGATCATGCGGTCAGTGGCGGACCTCGGTGGACATGCCCGGGTCGGTTTCGAGAATAACCTCGTCGGCCCCGACGGCCAGCTTGCCCCGGACAATGCGTCGCTCGTCCGTTCGCTTGCTGACTATCTTCATGCAGGCAGTATGCGCCGGCCTGCGACTGCAGAAGAGGCCCGCGAGATCCTCATGCCCGGCTGGTGACAGGTCTGCTTTTCCCCTGACAATGCGGAGGTTTTCTTGCAAACAGCTGGCAGGGTGATAGAGTCTGAGGCCATGTGCCTCGACAGGATGACTGTCGCTGGCATGGCAATTCCATACGGAGGAAACAATAAAGATGAAATTCAACAAATCAATTCTGAATACGGCTCTTATTGCGGCATCTGTCGCGCTCATGACCTCGACAGCCTCTGCCAGGGAGTTCGTGACGATCGGGACCGGTGGTGTGACCGGTGTCTATTACCCGACCGGTGGCGCCATCTGCAGACTGGTCAACAAGGACAGGAAAGAGCACGGCATCCACTGCGCAGTGGAGAGCACAGGCGGTTCCGTCTACAACATCAACACGATTCGTGCAGGTGAACTCGATATGGGCGTTGCCCAGTCCGACTGGCAATTCCACGCCTACAACGGCACCAGCAAGTTCGAGGAGGCCGGACCTTTCAAGGAATTGAAAGCTGTCTTTTCCATCCATCCCGAACCCTTCACGGTCGTGGCGCGTTCCGATTCCGGCATCAAGAATTTCCAGGATCTCATGGGCAAGCGTGTCAACATTGGTAACCCGGGATCAGGCCAGCGAGGCACCATGGAAGTCGTCATGGAAGCCATGGGCTGGACGAAGGATGACCTCAAGCTGGCTTCCGAGCTCAAGGCTTCCGAGCAGTCCAAAGCGCTGTGTGACAACAAGATCGATGCCATGGTCTATACCGTCGGACACCCCAGCGGTTCCATCAAGGAAGCGACGACCTCCTGTGACAGTGTCCTTGTCAACGTGGCCGGGCCGGATATCGAGAAACTCATCGAGGGTCAGTCCTATTACCGCCATGCAACAATTCCGGGCGGCATGTACCGTGGTAGCGACGAGGACACCAAGACATTCGGTGTCGGGGCAACCTTCGTAACGTCAACCAAGACATCGGACGAGATCGTCTATACGGTGGTCAAGGCAGTCTTCGAGAACTTCGATGACTTCAAGAAACTTCATCCGGCATTTGCCAACCTCAAGAAAGAGGAGATGGTCAAGGATGGTCTTTCTGCACCACTTCATCCGGGTGCTGAAAAGTACTACAAGGAAGCCGGTCTCCTGAAATAAGACCGGACCATGATCGGGGTGCTATTCGCACCCCGTTTTTCTGTATGGGGGAGCTCTCGTGAACGCGAAAAAGAACCAAAGCAACGGGGAGAAGCCGCTCGACAGCGAACTGCAGGCGATGATCGCCGAGGCAGACCTGGGAGGACGGGAGCCACACAGCAAGGGGATTACCGCCTTTCTCTTTTATACGGCCCTGGCATGGTCGCTCTTCCAGCTCTATGTCGCTTCACCACTGGTGCTTGAGTTCTCGCCATGGATGAATGAAGACGTCGTCAAGCGGTTTCACCTGATCTTCGCCGGCTTTCTCGCCTTCCTCAGCTACCCGGCGTTCAAACACTCCCCGAGACATCGTATCCCCTTGCTGGACTGGGGGCTCGCGATGCTCATTGCTGCATCGGCTCTCTACCTGATTGTTTTCAAGGATGCGCTTGCCGACCGCATGGGTGCACCGACACAGTTGGATGTCATCGTGAGCCTGGTCGGTATCCTGCTGCTGCTCGAGGCCACACGGCGTTCGCTCGGGCCGCCACTCATGGTCGTTGCGATCGTCTTTGTCAGCTACGCCCTGTTTGGTCAGTACATGCCGGACATGATCGCCCACAAGGGGGCGTCCTTGAACAAGGCAGCCTCGCACTACTGGCTGACGACAGAAGGCGCATTCGGCGTCGCCATCGGTGTTTCTGCGACCATGGTCTTCATGTTCGTGCTCTTCGGAGCCTTGCTGGAACGGGCCGGCGCCGGTAACTACTTTATCCGCGTGGCCTTCGCCATGATGGGGCACTTTCGTGGCGGTCCGGCCAAGGCAGCGGTCGTCTCCTCGGCAATGACCGGCATGATTTCCGGCTCATCAATCGCAAACGTGGTCACGACCGGAACCTTTACCATTCCGCTCATGAAGCGCGTCGGTTTTTCAGCAGAAAAGTCGGGCGCCGTCGAGGTTGCCTCCTCGACCAATGGCCAGCTGACGCCACCGATCATGGGCGCTGCGGCCTTTCTCATGGTCGAGTACGTCGGCATCCCGTTCGTCGAGGTCATCAAGCATGCCTTTCTGCCGGCCGTTATCTCCTACATCGCGCTGGTCTATATCGTCCATCTCGAAGCAATGAAGGCCGGCAAGCAGGGATTGCCGCGCACCAACAAGATGAACAGGATGGCCAAGCTCATCGGGTTCCTCAGCGTCGTCATCGTGCTCGGTTTCCTGGTCTGGGTGCTTCCACCGCTCCTCAACTTTGTGAAGAGCCTCTTTGGCGATGCCGCGCCCTGGGTCATCACCGTGCTGCTTGTGATCGGCTACCTGGGCCT
>JARFQQ010000177.1 GCA_029287695.1 Gammaproteobacteria bacterium
TTGCCGAGCCATTGCCTGAGGCGCGAAACCTTGCCCTCCCGAAAGCTGGGCTCCCCGGCAACACGCCCGGTGTAGCGTCCGGCGGCGATTTCCGGATCGGTTGCGATGAGGTTGTCAATTCCGAACCGGCTTGCAATCGGCATGGTCACGAAACTGTTGGTTGCCGTCACAATCAGGAGTGTGTCGCCTTTATCACGATGCTGCTCGACGAGTCGCCTTGCCTTGTCAGTAATGAGCGGTTCGATCTTCTCGGTCATGAACTCCGCATGCCATTTGGCCAGGTTTTGCGGATCATTCCTCGACAGTGGTTCCAGCGAGAATTCGAGAAATTTCATGATATCCAGCGTGCCGGATTCGTAAGCTTCGAAGAATTCCCGGTTCTTTTCCCTGTAGCGGACAGAATCGACGATATTCCTCTCACACAGAAATTCGCCCCAGAGATAGTCGGAATCACCGGAGAGCAGGGTATTGTCGAGATCGAAGATGGCAAGCGTCATATCCATAAACGGCTCGAAAAAATAAAACGGGCACTATACAGAATATTTGTCATCTGGCTGAAATAGTTGTTTTTTTTGCTGACTGCCTGATACGCCCGGTGACTTACCGGTATCTTTTTTTGTTTTATTAGCAGTGACTTATGCGTTCTTTCTCTTGCCATTGACGAGTATTTTTGATGAAATGCAAGGTTATTAAGTATTCATTATTGTTGTGGCCTTGTGATTGATTCCGATGGTTTCCGGCCAAATGTCGGAATAATACTTTGTAACGATCAGCGCAAACTTTTCTGGGCCAAGCGCATCGGTCAGGATGCCTGGCAATTTCCGCAGGGAGGCATCAACGAAAACGAGTCTCCCGAAGAGGCGATGTTTCGTGAACTCGACGAGGAAGTCGGGCTGAAACCGGACCAGGTCGATGTGCTCGGGGTAACAGAGGGCTGGCTCAAGTATCGCCTGCCGCGTCGCTATCTGCGTAAAAACTGTGATCCTGTCTGCATTGGTCAGAAACAGCGCTGGTTTCTTCTGCGTGTGCTCTGTAAAGAGTCGGATTTTTGCCTGGACAGCTCGGAAAAACCCGAGTTCGACCACTGGAAGTGGGTCAAGTACTGGTACCCCGTCGACCAGGTCGTCTATTTCAAGCGCAACGTCTATGCCCAGGCCCTCAACGAACTGGCGCCGATACTCTATCCGGATGGTATCCCCGGGCAGTTTGAGCAGATAGAGACCAAATCCCGTCGCATCCGCCTTTACCGGTAAGGGCTGAGCCATACGGCATGCTGGAGACACTCCACCGGATCATTCAGGAAGTCAACAATGCGAATGATCTTGTTGATGCACTGAATATCATCGTCACGCGCCTGAAGACCCAGATCGGCGCTGATGTCTGCTCCATCTACCTCACTGACAGCGAGCAGCGGGAACATGTGCTCATGGCGACAGACGGACTTCGCCCCGAAGCCGTCGGCAAGGTTGCTCTTCCGTTGCACCGCGGTCTGGTCGGCCTTGTCGCCGAGCGCGCCGAGTACATCAACCTGGATGATGCCTCCAAACATCCCAGCTACCTTGCGATTTCAGAAACAGGCGAGACGCGTTACCACGCCTTTCTTGGCGCACCGATCGTCCACAACCGGGAGGTCCTCGGAATACTGGTCATTCGCCAGCTGATCTCGCGGAAATATGATGACGAGGAAGTCACGTTCGTCCTGACGCTAGCCGCCCAGCTCGCAAGCGCTATCAATCATGCCCGCGCCAGCGGAGAGCTCGGCCGTCTGCACAATCACGGCGTCGTCACAGAACTTTTTCTCAGGGGCAATGCAAGCTCTTCCGGTGTCGCCATCGGTACAGGCATCGTGGCATACCAGCCGGCTTCGCTGACTAACGTGCCCGACCGCAAAATTTCGGATACCGGTACTGAAAAACAGCGGCTCAAGGATGCGATCGAGGCCGTCAAGGAGGAACTCAGGCAATTCAAGTGCAAGATGGAAGGGCAGTTGCCGGCCGAGGACCAGGCGCTGTTCGATGCCTGGATCATGATGTTGTCGGAGAAAGCCCTGCTGGAGCGGGCGCTGTTTCTCATCGAGGAGGAGAGTAACTGGGCGCCGGGTGCTTTGCGCGAGACGATCGAGGAGCATGCCCGTGTATTTGACGCCATGGATGATGCCTACCTGCGTGAGCGGGCGTCCGATGTCCGCGATCTCGGCCGCCGTGTACTGCTTCATTTGCAGAAAAAATCGCCGGAACCGGTCAATTATCCGGCGGAAACCATACTCGTCGGCGAAGAGGTCAGCGCCATGCAGCTCGCGGAAGTCCCACAGGACCGACTCGCGGGTGTCATCTCTGCCAGGGGATCAAGTTCCTCGCATGTTGCGATCCTTGCAAGAGCACTTGGCGTACCGGCCGTCATGGGAGTGACCGACCTTCCTGTCACACAGCTCGAAGGACGCGATCTCATCATTGATGGTTACCAGGGACGTCTCTATATTTCGCCTCAGCAAACAGTTGTCCGGGAATACCGGCGTCTGCTCAACGAGGAGAAAGCACTCGGCCGTGAGCTGATGAGTCTCAGTGGCTTGCCGGCCGAAACGCTCGATCACCATCATGTTCCTCTCTACCTCAATACCGGGCTGCTCTCGGAAATGAGTCACTTCGGCATAAAGGAAGCAGAGGGGATCGGGCTGTACCGTACCGAGTTTCCTTTCATGGTCCGTGACCGTTTCCCGGGCGAGGATACACAGTACACGAATTACAGAAAGGTGCTCGAGACCTTTGCCCCGCGGCCTGTGGTCTTGCGGACGCTCGATATTGGCGGTGACAAACCTTTGCCGTATTTCCCTGTTTCGGAATCCAATCCATTCCTCGGCTGGCGTGGTGTCAGGATTTCACTCGATCATCCCGAAATCTTCCTGACACAGGTGCGTGCCATGCTGCGTGCCAATTCGGGCCTCGGTAACCTCCACATCATGATGCCGATGGTCAGCTCGGTGAATGAGGTCGAGGAACTGACCACGCTGATCAGGCGCGCCTACCGTGAACTTGTCAGCGAGGGCTACGCCATCACGATGCCAAAAACAGGTGTCATGATCGAAGTACCGGCTGCCGTTTACAAGAGCGCGGCCATTGCCAAACGTGTTGATTTTATCTCTGTCGGTACCAATGACCTGACGCAATACCTGCTTGCTGTCGACCGCAACAACCCGCGTGTAGCCGCCATCTACAGTGACCTGCATCCGGCTCTATTACAGGCGCTGCAACAGACCGTCCAGGGTGCCCGTCAATACAACTGTCCTGTCGGCGTATGTGGCGAGATGGCGGGCAACCCCCTGGCAACACCCCTGTTGCTTGGTCTCGGTGTCGACAGCCTCAGCATGAGTACCGGGAGTCTTTTACGGGTGAAACGCACGATACGGTCGCTTGAGAAGGCGCAGGCCGAGAACTGGCTGGAGAACGCATTGCAGATGGACGATGCGGCAGATGTCAGCAGCTACATGCATGCCGTTCTCGAACAGAAGGGCCTCGAAATGCTCATCAAGCCCGGCAAGCGTTGAGTGAGGCTTTGTCCAGGCAGAGTGATCCTCGCGGATGCCCCGGAGTTCCTGACAGGATGCCGTAGAGGCGGTGGTTTCCTCTGCCATTATGAGGAATTGGATCTGACGCCGCGATATCAGTGTTAGCATTCGGGGAAATTTTCATATCCCTCGCCCGGATAAATCATCAACCCGGAATGCTACGCCAGATGTCTGCCCGGGAGAGGAAACAGGACAACAGATGAAATACTGCAGCCATTGCGGCTCTCTGATCAGTATCACAGTACCCGAGGGTGACAACCGCCCGCGTCATGTCTGTACTTCTGTGAGCTGCGGTTCTATCCACTACCAGAATCCCAATATCGTCGCCGGTTGCCTGATCGAACATGGCGATGCGCTGTTGCTCTGCAAGCGTGCGATCGAGCCACGCTATGGCCTCTGGACTTTGCCTGCCGGTTTTCTCGAAAACGGGGAGTCGGTCGAGGAGGGGGCCCTCAGGGAAACACGCGAAGAGGCCTGTGCCGACGTCGAGATCATGCAGCTCTACACCATGTTTTCACTCACCCACATCAACCAGGTCTACATGATGTTTCGTGCCCGCCTGCATGAACCGCTCTTCTCTCCCGGAGAGGAGAGTCTGGAGGTTCGCCTGTTTGAAGAATCGGAAATACCCTGGGGTGAACTGGCTTTTCCAGTGATGAACCAGACCCTGAAGCACTATTTCGAGGATCGCCGCAAGGGTGAATTCAAAACACATATCGGCGCAGTCAAGGCCCTCGGTGAAGGTGCCGCCAGGCGGATCGAGGTGCAGATGCTGCAGGGCGGGAATCCCTAGAAATCGCCCCAGAGCAGCTGCAGGGCGGCCAGTGCTGCGACAGGTGCCGTTTCTGTCCTGAGTATGCGTGGCCCCAGCGTTACCGCATGAAAGCCTCTCTCGCGAAGCATTTCCGTCTCCCCGGCCGTCAACCCGCCTTCCGGGCCAGCAACCAGGTGAACATCCGTTGCGGCACATTCCAGCTCCCTCAATGAGGCTGCCTTTCCGGGATCAAGCATGATGCCAAAGCGAGCCGTCCGGGCCCAGGCTTCCAGCGCCTGTACGGAATCCAGTCGGGGAACACGTGCGCGACCGCACTGTTCACAAGCTGCAATGATCACTTGCCGCCAGTGTTCGAGCTTTCCCTCGAGGCGCTTGCTATCGAGTTTGACGACCGTGCGTTCTGTCGTCAGCGGTGTGATCCCGGCGACACCAAGCTCGACCGCTTTCTGGATTGCATAGTCCATACGCTGTCCCTTTGCGAGCGGTATTCCGAGATGAATCATCAGCGGGCTCTCGTTTTCCGGGGCACTGCGTGAGTCGACACGCATCCTCAGGCTGTTGCGGCTTGTCGAGAGGATGATGCCTGCATAGTTGCTGCCGTCGCCATTGAAAAGAGTGACCGGGTCGCCGGAGCGGCAGCGCAACACCTTGAGCAGGTGATGTGCCTGCTGACCCGTGATCTCGCATTCGTTTCCGCTTGCGAGCTCGCTTGCCAGGTAGATACGCGGAACGCGCATGCCGCTTATAGTCCTGCTAGAGTCTGTCAAGCCCGAGATTTTTCCAGAGACCCAGTGTCGGGCCGGACTGGTTCATGGTGTAGAAATGCAAGCCCGGCGCACCGGCATCCAGCAGTCTCTGGCAGAGGTAGGTGACCACCTCTTCACCAAAAGCACGCAGGCTCTCGAGATCTTCGCCGAATGCCTCGAGCTTCTTGCGGATCCAGCGTGGAATCTCCGCGCCAGTGGCATCGGAAAAGCGTGCCAGCTGAACAAAGTTGGTGATCGGCATCACGCCCGGCACGATCGGCACACTGATTCCGGCCTTCTCGCAGTTGTCGACGAAGTGACAGTAGGCGTCGGCATTGTAGAAATACTGCGTGATGGCGCTGTCAGCCCCGGCATCCACCTTGCGCTTGAAATTTGCCAGATCGACCGAGGGGGAGGCTGCCTGGGGATGATACTCGGGATAGGCTGCCACCTCGATATGGAAATGGTCACCCGTGGTCTCGCGGATAAAAGCAACCAGCTCGTTGGCGTAGCGCAGCTCGTCTAGTTCGCCGAGCCCTGAGCCGGAGGGCAGGTCGCCGCGCAAGGCGACGAGCTTGTTGATTCCCTGTTGCCTGTAGCGCTCGAGCATGGCTGAGATTTCATCACGGCTCGAGCCAACGCAGGAGATGTGAGGCGCTGTATCAATACCTTCACTCTTGAGCCAGTCGACGCTCTCGAATGTGCGTTCCCTCGTCGAGCCCCCGGCTCCGTAGGTGACGGAGAAAAAGGCAGGGGATACGGACTGCAGTTCACGGACTGCCTGCTGAAGTTTTTCGAAGCCTGGTGCGGTGCGAGGAGGGAAGAGCTCCACGCTGAATATTTTGTCGTATTGTTGCTGGCTGTTCATCACTTGTGATCCCTGGCGCAAAAATGCAGCGGCCGGCAATGGGCTGCCGGCCGCGATGTTCCGGTCAGATTGCGTTACAAGTCAGTAACGATAATGCTCGGGCTTGTAGGGGCCATCGACTGCAACACCGATGTAGCCCGCCTGGTAGTCCGACAATGTTGTCAGGTTGGCGCCGATCTTTTCCAGGTGCAGACGCGCTACTTCCTCGTCAAGATGCTTCGGCAAGGTGTAGACGGCCTTTTCGTAGTCATCAGGTCTGGCCCAGAGCTCTATCTGCGCAAGGACCTGGTTCGTGAAGGAGTTCGACATGACGAAGCTCGGGTGACCGGTTCCACAACCGAGATTCACGAGACGCCCCTGGGCCAGCAGGATGATGCGCTTGCCATCGGGAAAGATGATGTGGTCGACCTGCGGCTTGATCTCTTCCCACTGGTAAGGCTCGAGGCTGGCGACATCGATTTCGTTGTCGAAATGACCAATGTTGCAGACGATCGCCTGGTCTTTCATTTTTTCCATGTGGTCGTGGCTGATGACATGGTAGTTGCCAGTGGCCGTAACAAAGATGTCTGCCTTGTCGCAGACATCATCCATCGTCACGTCACGGTAACCCTCCATTGCGGCTTGCAATGCGCAGATCGGGTCAATTTCGGTAATCCAGACTGTGGCGCCGAGGCCGCGCAGCGATTGCGCAGAACCCTTGCCGACATCTCCGTAACCGCATACGACTGCGATCTTGCCTGCGACCATGACGTCCGTCGCGCGCTTGATGCCATCGACGAGAGACTCGCGGCATCCGTAAAGATTGTCGAACTTCGACTTGGTGACAGAGTCGTTGACGTTGATCGCGGGGCAGTAGAGTGTCCCGTCCTTTGCCATTTGGTAAAGACGGTGGACGCCCGTTGTGGTTTCCTCGGTGATGCCCTGGATGTTCGCCTTGATGGTGGAATACCAGTTCGGGTTCCTGGCCAGTGTCGACTTGATGGCATTAAAGAGCGAGACCTCTTCCTCGCTGGAAGGGTTGTCCAGCACGGAGATATCCTGTTCTGCCTTGCTGCCAAGGGACAGCAGCAGTGTCGCATCACCCCCGTCGTCAAGGATCATGTTCGGCGTGCCGCCGTCATGCCACTCCATGATGCGGTGTGTGTAGTTCCAGTAGTCGTCGAGCGTCTCGCCCTTGAAAGCGAATACAGGGATGCCGTCCGCCGCAATCGCTGCAGCGGCATGGTCCTGGGTCGAGAAAATATTGCACGATGCCCAGCGCACCTCTGCACCGAGCGCGGTCAGCGTCTCGATCAGCACGGCGGTCTGGATTGTCATGTGCAGGCTGCCTGCAATGCGCGCACCCTTGAGAGGCTTCTCTCCGGCATGTTTCTCACGCAGTGCCATGAGACCGGGCATTTCGGTCTCGGCAATGGCAATCTCCTTGCGTCCCCAGTCGGCGAGAGAAAGATCGGCAACGATATAATCGGGCGTGTTTTCAGCAACAGCGTTCATTTTGAGTCTCCTGTCGTCATACTCGTAATTAAACACTGAGCGCCGTTGTCGAAATTGTATTTCGTTTCCCAAGCCTGGCAGGTCAAAGCCTGTTGCAACGCTCCTCGGGAAGCCGGAATTGTAGCAAATGCCGGGGCTCCATAAAGCCCCGAACTGGTCAGGTCCCTGTCAGATGCCCGCATCCTCGCGCAGTTGTACGACCTTGTCGGTCGCTTCCCACGTGAAGCCCTCGTCCTCACGGCCGAAGTGTCCATAGGCTGCGGTCTTGCGGTACTTGATCTTTTCCGGATTGAGCAGGTCGAGCATACGCAGAATACCGTATGGACGCAGATCGAAGTGTTCCCTGACAAGGCGCGTAATCTCTTCGTCACTGATACGCCCGGTGCCGAACGTCTCGACCATGATGGAGGTCGGTTCGGCAACGCCGATGGCATAGGAGATCTGGATTTCGCACTTGTCGGCAAGGCCGGCGGCAACGATGTTCTTGGCGACATAGCGTCCTGCATAGGCCGCGGATCGGTCGACCTTGGAGGGATCCTTGCCGGAGAAAGCGCCTCCGCCATGACGAGCGGCTCCGCCGTAGGTATCCACGATGATCTTGCGTCCGGTCAGGCCCGCGTCGCCCATCGGGCCGCCGATGACGAACTTGCCGGTCGGGTTGACATGGATCGTGGTCGAACTGCCGAGCAGGCCTGTCGGTTCGAGTACCGGGTTGATGATGACATCGATGACAGCATCGCGGACGGCCGCTTCACTGAGTGAATCTGCATGCTGGGTCGAGACAACGACAGTCTCGATGCTGACGGGTTTGCCGTCCTTGTAGTGCATGGTGACCTGGCTTTTCGCATCCGGTCGAAGCCAGTCAAGTTCTCCGCTTTTGCGTACCTCGGCCTGACGCTCCATGAGCCTGTGGGCGAACTGGATCGGTGCCGGCATGAGCACATCGGTTTCGTTCGTTGCGAAACCGAACATCAGCCCCTGGTCACCGGCGCCCTGGTCTTCGGGCCGCTCGCGATCCACTCCCTGGTTGATATCGGGGGACTGGACGCCAATCGCTGACAAGACTGCGCAAGTGTCCGCATCGAAACCCATGTCCGACGAGCTGTAGCCGATATCCCGGATGGTATCGCGGATGATCTGTTCGTAATCAGGCTTCGCAGTTGTGGTGATCTCGCCCGCAATGACGGCCATGCCTGTTTTGAAAAGTGTCTCGCAGGCCACACGTGCATGGGGATCCTCGGCGAGAATCGCATCGAGGATGGCGTCGGAGACCTGGTCGGCCATCTTGTCCGGATGACCCTCGGATACCGATTCGGATGTGAAGATGAATTCGCTCATAATGTCAAAGTCCAGTAATAAAAAAACCCGCCGGGCTACTGCTCGGGCGGGTTTGAATAATTCTTGCCTGACCTCGCTTTAGCCGCATTTTTTGAGCGCCCGCAATCTGAATCAAATCGGCGCTGATGCCGCATTATGCAGAAATCGAAAAGAGTGTCAACGCACTCCGGACCGGGTATCCGGGCTACACGCGCCCATCGGCAGCTGGTAAGATCCCCCGGCAATCCCGATCAGCCCAGCGAGAGAGAAAGAACCATGGTATCCCTGCAAACCCCCGTCTGTGATTTCGGCCTGCCTGCTATCGATTTTTCGCTTCCCGGCGTGGATGGCAAAACCTGGACACTGCATGACTGCAAGGGAGAGAAGGGATTGCTCGTGATGTTCATCTGTAACCACTGCCCCTACGTCAAGGCGATTCGCGATCGTATCGTGCGCGATACCCGCGAGCTTCGGGAGATCGGAATCAATGCCGTTGCGATCATGTCTAACGATCCCGCAGACTATCCGGAAGACTCCTTTGAAAACATGCAAAGAGTCGCCGAGGAGTTCGATTTCCCCTTTCCCTACCTCATCGACGAGAGCCAGGAAGTGGCCAGGGCATATGGCGCGGTCTGCACCCCCGACTTCTTCGGTTACAACGCCGAACTGCAACTTCAGTATCGTGGCCGTCTCGACGAGAGCCGCAAGGAAGCCGCATCCGCTGATGTCAG
>JARFQQ010000011.1 GCA_029287695.1 Gammaproteobacteria bacterium
GGCAATCGCCGTATCCATGTTTCCGTTCCAGGCGAGATAACCGACTGCGCCTGAATAGATGCCGCGCTTGACAGGCTCGAGCTCGTCGATGATCTCCATGGCACGAATCTTGGGGGCGCCGGAGACCGTGCCGGCCGGAAAGGTCGCGCGGATGACATCGATGGCATTCATGCCATCCTTCTGCTCACCGGTCACATTCGAGACGATGTGCGTGACATGCGAATAACGTTCGATCACCATCCTGTCGGTGAGATTGACGGTACCGATTTTCGCAACGCGGCCCGTATCGTTCCTGCCGAGGTCAATCAGCATCAGGTGCTCGGCAAATTCCTTGGGATCCGCGAGCAGCTCGGATTCGAGCGCCTGGTCTTCCTCCTCGCTGTAGCCACGACGACGCGTGCCGGCAATGGGGCGCACTGTAACGATACCGTCCTCGAGGCGTGTCAGGATTTCAGGCGATGAACCGACTATCTGGAAATCGCCAAGATCCAGAAAGTACATGTAGGGCGACGGGTTCAGTCCGCGCAGTGCGCGGTAGAGATCAAGTGGCGGAGCATGAAACGGGATGCTCAGGCGCTGTGAGACGACAACCTGCATGCAGTCGCCATCGAGAATGTATTCCTTGATGCGGTCTACGGCCTGCTTGAAACCCTCCTCCGTGAATCCTGATTTGAAATCGGATTCAATGACCTCGCGCGAACCTGCGAATCGCCTGCGCGGCGCGCCCTGGTTCATGCGCTCCACGAGTTCACTGATACGCGTTTCGGCCGAGACGAGGGTATCGCCTCTCGTCGGGTCGGCATGCACGATAACGAACATGCGCCCCTTGAGGTTATCAAAAACAACCAGTTCATCAGACACCATCAGGAGGATGTCGGGTGTCTGCAACTCGTCGGGGTTGGAAGAGTCCGCCAGCTTCTTTTCAATGTAGCGAATGGTATCGTAACCGAAATAGCCGACCAGCCCGCCCGAGAAACGCGGCAACCCCTCGACCTCGGCAGCCCTGAAATGCTGCTGGCACTCCTCGATATAGGCGAGCGGATCCTCGACCTCGCGCTGGTCGATAATCTCGTCGCCCTGGTATCTGGTTACCTGGTGGCCGCGCACCTCGAGTCTCGCCTTCGATGGCAGCCCGATGATGGAGTAACGGCCCCACTTCTCGCCGCCGTGAACCGACTCGAAAAGATAGGAGTACGGACCTTCGGCCAGTTTGAGATAGACACTGAGGGGCGTATCCAGGTCAGCGAGCACTTCGCGCGCAACAGGTATTCGGTTGTACCCCTCGTCGACGAGGGAGGAGAAAGTTTCAGGGGTCATCGGGGGCTCCACATAACAGACAAAAAGATCTACGCCGGATGTGCATCAGCACCATCGCGTTCCGATCTTTTCTGTCATGTCATGTGAACAGGGATACATGGCGTGCTGAATTGATTTACAATTTCTGGCAAGGCACAAACATTAACAAAACTGGCACAAGATTCAATACCGGGGCGCCATTTTTCTTGCCTGCAAGAAAAGCTTGCGCGGAATCCCCCCAACTTCACATGGCTTCACCGCACTTACATCCGAAATACCTGCCTCTGTGGCTTGTTGCAGGCCTTCTCTGGCTCATGGCGCAACTGCCGTGGAAGTTCTGCATGGGCGCCGGACGCGCACTGGGATCCCTCATCTGGCTCGTGCTGAGACCGAACCGCAAGCGCGTGTTGATGACAAATATCCGCCTCTGTTTCCCGGAACTCTCCGAAGAGGAGCAGGAAAAGCTCGCCCGCCAGCACATCCATGCAGCGGGACAGGGCATTCTCGAGGTGGCACTCGCCTGGTGGGCGCGGGATAGCAAGCTCCGGCCACTGGCACATGTCTCCGGTCTCGAGCACCTCGAGCGTGCCAGGGCAGAGGGCAAGGGCGTCATCCTGCTGTCGGCCCATTTCACATCGCTCGAAATGGGCGGGAGAATGCTGGGATTCTACTCGCCCTTCCATGTCGTCTACCGCAGCAACGAAAATCCTTTCACGGAGTATCTGCTGAAACGCAACAGGGACAAACATTCGGACATGGCAATCGACAAGCGAAACATCAAGCAGATGGTCAGGAGCCTCCGCTCGGACAATGTCGTCTGGTATGCGCCGGACCAGGACATGATCTCGAAGGATCCCCTCTTCGCGCCCTTCATGGGAATCATGACAGCGACAAACACGGCCACTTCCCGGCTGGCGAAGATCAGCCGTGCTCCCGTCGTGCCCTATGCCATTTTCCGCCGCAAGGACGGCAAAGGCTACGATCTCGAATTTCAACCCGCCATGGAGGGGTTTCCTTCAGGTGATGACCTGGAAGATGCCACGCGCATCAACCGGATATTCGAGGAGTGGATCAGGAGACAGCCGGAAGACTATTTCTGGTTTCACAGGCGTTTCAAGCAACGCCCTCCGGGGGAACCGGATCTCTATCGCTGAGACCCTGCCTGTCCGATCAACGACGGGTTGTTGCTAGAGATACGGGATCCAGTCCTTCACGCCCTGCCGAATCCCGACGAGCGCCTCCTCGAAGGCTTCGCGCGGTTTCTTGTAGGGGTCGTCGACAGTGATGTCGGACCACTTGCCGATGGTAAAGACCCGTCCTTTCGCAAAAGGATAGAGACGTTCGACCTCCTGCTGCTGCCATGACTCCATGACGAGGATGAGTTCGGACTCGGCGATGATCTCGGGAGAGATTTGTCGCGCACGGTGTGCCCCGATATCGATTCCGGCCTCCTGCATGAGCTGGACTGCAATCGGGTCGGCTGCATGATCGACGAGGGCGCCGATTCCTGCGGAATGGACCAGGACATCCCTGCCAGACTCGCGCGCAACCTCCCTGAAGAGACCCTCGGCCATGGGGCTGCGGCAGATATTGCCGACACAGACTGTCAAGAGCGATTTGATCATCGGGCCTGTTTTCCTTTTCCGGGGGTTACCATGCCTGCGTTTATGTCTCCATCGAACACTTTGATTGAGGTATTAGAGCATGAAATGGTATCAATGCTGTGACAGAAAATCAGGGTAATCCATTTCATGAGTGATGAGCAAAAGTCTGTACGGGAAATCCGTATCAATCCGATCGTACCAACTGAATCCGTACTTGTCTCGACGGCACGCGGCATGCGCCCCAGAAAGGCAGAGGAAAAAGTTGACAGGGACACCCGTGCACATGTCGAAACCTGCCCCTTTTGCAAGGGCAACGAGGAGAAAACACCGCCGGAAATCCTGGCCTTTCCGGATCCCGAGAACTGGGAAATCCGCATTGTTCCGAACCTCTTTCCGGTGCTCGGTGACGATAACCCCCAGACCGGAATCACATTCGGGCTGCAGCAAGTCATCGATGGCTACGGGCGCCACGAGGTCATCATCGACAACGCCTCGCACGGTATCGCGATTCACGAGATGGAGAAAGAGCACCTGCAGAATCTCTTCTCGATCTACCGGCAGCGCATGCAGGAACTCTACGAGAGCGATCCTCGCCTGAAGTATGTCCTGGTCTTCAAGAATTTCGGACCGGCGGCGGGCGCAAGCATCCCGCATACGCACAGCCAGATCATCGCCACACCCGTCGTCCCCCAGAACGTGGAGGATGAGGTCATCAACAGCAGGCAGTATCACGCCAAGTACAACCAGTGTGTCTTCTGCTCGCTCATCGACGAGGCGCTCACCTACGAAGCGACGATCTATGACCGTGAGTCGGGCGAAATACGGCGCAAGATCGATGTCGGACAGTATGTCGTGGAACGCAGCCGCCACTTCGTCGCGATCAAGCCTTTTGCCAGCCGCTACGAGTGGGAACTGCATATCCTCCCACTCGATCACCAGGCGGATTTTCTCCAGGTCACGGCCGATCAGCTCGAGGATTTCGCACAACTTCTGAAGCGCACGATGCAGCGCCTTGATAAGGTGATCGGGGGTGCGCAGTACAACTTTTTCCTGCATTCGAAGCCCCACGGCAAGGATTATGAGAACTGCAACGAGAGCTATCACTGGCACCTGGAGATCTGCCCGCGCACCTCGATCCCGACCGGATTCGAACTTGGTTCAGGACTGTTCGTCTCCACCATCAGCCCGGAAGATGCCGCTTCAGCGCTCAGGGCTGTGGAACTGCCGGATGAATCCGCTTAAACTCGGGGAACAGCGCAGGACCTGCCAGCACCACCTGGTGAAACACCCGCGGCACTTCCACTTCATATGGAACAATCTGTGAAAAACAGCCAGCTCGTTATTTCAGCAATCGGCCAGGACCGGCCAGGCATCGTCGACAGGATCACTCGCTACATCTTCGAACACGACCTCAACATCAGTGACAGCCGCATGTCCGTGCTCGGTGGCGAGTTTGCCATCCAGATGCTCGTGGTCGGCCCCTGGAACGAGATTGCGAAGTTCGAGTCCACCATTCCCGAACTTGAATCCTCCCTCGACCTGGGCATCGTTGCGCGCCGCACCGATATCCGTCCGCGAAACCAGCAACTGCTGCCCTACGTGGTGGATGTCGTGGCGCTCGATAATCCCGGCATCGTGCATCACCTTGCCAATTTCTTCTCACAGCGCAACATCAATATCGAGGAACTGTCGACGACCAGTTATGCGGCCCCGCATACAGGCACCCCGATGTTTGCCGTGAATCTCGAGGTCGGTGTTCCGGCCGACATAAAGATCTCCGAACTGCGCGATGACTTCATGAATTTCTGCGATACCATGAATCTCGACGCTGTTCTCGAACCCGCTAAAAACTGAGGGAACCTGAAGAATGACGAAAACAGTCAAACCCGGGAAGAAAGTACCGGTCATCGAACTGCATATCACCGGCGACAAGAGAGTGAGTCTCTCCGACTATGCAGGTAAACACCTCGTGCTCTATTTCGATCCGAAGGCCAGTACACCGGGTTGCACCAGTGAGGGACTCGACTTCAGCGCTGCCATCAACAAGTTCAGGCGCCAGTCATGCGCGATACTCGGCGCATCCAGGGACAGCCTCAAGGCCCAGGAAAACTTCAAGGCAAAACAGGAATTCCCGTTCGACCTCGTCTCCGACAAGGAAGAGGCTCTGTGTAACCTGTTCGATGTCATCAAGATGAAAAACATGTATGGCAAGCAGGTACGCGGCATCGAGCGCAGTACCTTTCTTATCGACCCGGACGGAAAACTCGCAAGAGAGTGGCGCGGGGTCAAGGTACCCGGCCATGTCGATGAAGTGCTGGATGCAGTCAAGGAACTCAACAAGGCCTGAAAAGCGTGACACAACATAAAAAAATCTTCGTGCTGGACACCAATGTCCTGATGCACGACCCGACCGCCATTTTCCGTTTCAAGGAACACGACATCTTTCTGCCAATGGTGGTACTCGAGGAGCTCGACCGCGGCAAGAAAGGGACTTCGGAAGTCGCTCGCAACGTACGCCAGGTCAGCCGTTTTCTCGATGACCTCATGGCCGACGCCTCCCACGAGCAGATCGAGCATGGCCTTCCCCTGCCCTCCTGGGGCGGATTACCGGATGAACTGCATGAAGAGGAAGAGGTCCGCGATCACGGATCCCTCTTCTTCCAGACGACCATCCTGCCGCAGAAGCTTCCGGATACGCTGCCGGGCAATACGCCCGACAACGATATTCTCGGTACGGCCATGGCCCTCAGGAAGCTTTACAAAGGACGTGACGTCACCCTGGTCTCAAAGGATATCAACCTGCGCATAAAGGCCGCGGTCGTCGGTCTGCGCGCGGAAGATTACAGCAACGACCAGGTACTCGACGATGTCGACCTGCTTTACAAGGGGCATACTGCCCTGCCACCTGACTTCTGGGACAGCCACAGCAAGGACATCGAGTCCTGGCAGGAAGAAGGCCACACCTACTACCGCGTTTCAGGGCCGGACACCAAGCAGTGGCACGTAGGCCAGTGCCTCTACTTCGAGGAAGATGCAGGCTTCGAGGCGATCGTGCGAGAGCGCGTGGGTGATGATGCGATGATCGAGGTCGCCAGGGATTACCGCACACCGAATCATTCGGTCTGGGGAATCATGGCTCGCAACCGGGAACAGAATTTCGCGCTGAATATGCTCATGGATCCGCAACTCGATTTCGTCACGCTGCTCGGCGCGGCCGGCACCGGCAAGACACTGCTGACACTCGCTGCAGGACTGACCCAGGTACTCGACGAGAATCGTTACAGCGAGATCATCATGACGCGCGTCACGGTACCTGTCGGCGAGGATATCGGCTTTCTGCCCGGAACCGAGGAAGAGAAGATGACCCCCTGGATGGGTGCGCTCATGGACAACCTCGAAGTGCTCAACCGCACGGAGGGCGGCGGCGACTGGGGACGCGCGGCGACTGATGACCTGTTGCGCTCACGCATTCGCATTCATTCCGTGAACTTCATGCGCGGCCGCACATTCCTCAACAAGTACATTATCCTCGACGAGGCACAGAATCTCACTGCCAAGCAGATGAAAACCCTGATCACGCGTGCCGGTCCCGGCACCAAGATTGTCTGCCTGGGCAACATTGCGCAAATCGACACACCTTACCTGACCGAGACAACCTCGGGCCTGACGTTCGTGGTCGACAAGTTCAAGAGCTGGAGACACGCCGGACATATCACGCTGATGCGCGGAGAACGCTCACGCCTTGCAGAGTTTGCCTCCGACGAACTCTAGCGGAAACGGGAGCGACCGGGAGTAGAGGGAGATTCGCAGTACCCTGCCTTCGGGACGCGCTCGCGTCAGGCCTGCTGCGCCTCTTGCACCTCTTCCCGTTGTTCCCGAAGATGCGCCCTCGGCCACGCAGTCAGTACAGCCTTGACCAGCGTACCCAGCGGTATCGCAAAGAAGACGCCCCAGAAACCCCAGAGCCCGCCGAAGACGAGAATCGCCACGATGATCGCAACGGGATGAAGGTTGACCACTTCGGAAAAGAGCAGCGGCACGAGCACGTTGCCGTCGATCGCCTGGATCACGAGGTAGGTAATTGCAAGGTAGATGAACTCGCTGCTCCAGCCCCACTGGAACCAGGCGACGGCAAACACCGGGATGGTGACCACGGTCGCGCCAATGTAGGGAATGATCACTGACAGGCCGACAAGCACAGCCAGCAGGGCCGCATAGTTCAGACCGAGAATGCTGAAGGCAACGAAGCTGGCGCTGCCGATGATCAGGATCTCCCAGAACTTGCCGCGGACGTAATTCGAAATCTGCTCATCGAGCTCGTTCCAGACGTCATCCGCGATCCCCCTGTCTTCCGGAAAGTACTGTATGAACCATCCGATGATCTTGTTCTTGTCCTTCAGGAAAAAGAACACCAGCAATGGCACCAGGATGAAATAGACCATGATAGTGATGAGCCCGACCACGGAAGAGAGTGACAGGCTCAGGATCTGCTGGCCAAGCGTTCCGATTTCAGTCTTGACGGTGAAAATAATCGAGGATATCTGTTCTGGCGTGATCAGCTCCGGATACATGGCGGGCAGGCGCATCAGGCTTTCCTGCCCTTTTGCGAGCATATTCGGAACCTGTTGCAAGAGCTGGGTCAGCTGCACCGACACCTGTGGCAAGAGCACGAAGGTGATGGCGGCGACGAAAAGGACGAAGCAGACAAAGACGATGAAGACCGAGACCAGGCGTGGCAGATGGAAACGCTCGAGCCAGACAACGAGACCCTCCAGCAGGTAGGCGATCACGACACTGGCAAGCACGGGGGCCAGCATGTCACCCATGAACATGATGACAGCAAAAATGAAGAGAAGAGCAAGTGTCAGCGCAAGGACCTGGGGGTCCGAAAAAGTGCGCCGGAACCAGTCTGTGACGAGTGTCATGGGATCCTTATGCGTCTTGTTCGAATCGTTCGACATAGTCCCGGTATTGTTGTTGAAAAATCGCCTCGAGCTCGTCGATGATCTCCTTTGCATCCCTGCCCTGCAGCAGGTGTGCGGACATGAGCTCGGAGGTCTTCGAGAAGAGCGCCTGCTTGTCGAGCATCGGGTAGGAGCCTGACAGGCGCTTGATCGCGGCCACCACGCTCTCGGATTCAGGCCGTGGCAGGAGTTCCGGACTGGCGGGCCCGGCGCCCGCTCCGATCTTGCCTGAATCAGGCTCGCGCTGCAGCAGGAACTCGGCAAAATCGAGAAGGCTGCGGCGATCCTGCTCGCCGAGTTTTGCGTAGATTTCGACGAGACGCTGCGGGAGGCGACCGCTGTTGCCTCCTGTTACCATCGGCGTCAGCATCAGGTGCCCTCTCCACTGTCATGCGAATCGCAGTAGTCCCTGGCGAATTCGAGCAGGGTCTCCATGAGACGCAGGCGGAATTTCTGTTTCTGATGAACGAAGGAAAAAGGCCTTTCGGGTGTCGGGTCCAGCTTGACCGAAACCAGTGTGCCGAGCTGGAGCTCTTTCTGGATGGTCGCGCGCGAGACGATGGAAACGCCCATGTTGGCCTCAACCGCACCCTTCACGGCCTCGGGGCTGCCGAGTTCCATGGAGATATTGAGACCGACCTCGCAGCCATCGCT
Organism: Gammaproteobacteria bacterium; assembly: GCA_029287695.1. Taxonomy (GTDB): domain Bacteria; phylum Pseudomonadota; class Gammaproteobacteria; order Chromatiales; family Chromatiaceae; genus Sva-25. Next base: position 8,519 of record JARFQQ010000011.1, read on the forward strand.
GTGGCTGAGATATTCCGAGACGACCTCCCGCGTACCTGAGCCCTCCTCCCGGCAGATGAAGGGATATTCGATGAGCTCATCAAGCTTGACCGTCTTTTTGGAAGCAAGCGGGTGGTTCGGCGCCGCAATGGCAACGAGCTGATCCTTGCGACACTCCTCGACCACGAGATTCTTGTTGGCAACCGGCGCCTCGATGACCCCGAGATCGATCGTGTTGTTCTCGACCATGTGAACGATGCCATCGGAGTTCGACACCTTGAGATGGATGCTGACATCCGGGTACTCCGCCTTGAAGTCGCCAAGCAGTGGCGGAAGCATGTACTCCGCGATCGTCGTGCTGGCGCCGATGGTCAGAGTGCCGCTGATTTCGCCGGTCATCTCGCGAACGGCATTCTCCATCTGTCCGTAGAGATCGAAGATCTTGTCCGCATATTCGAAGACACGCTCACCAGCATCCGTGAGACTGATCCTGTTGTGCGTCCTGTCGAAGAGGCGCGTGTTGAAATACTCCTCGAGCTGGCGCACCTGGAAAGTGACCGCCGGTTGGGTCATGTGAAGGGTCTCTGCCGCCTTGGTAAAACTCAACAACCTGGCTACCGTGTGGAAGACTTGTAAACGTCGATCAGCCATACTGCTGTCCGGTACCGCTATCAAAAGATAAACGGATTTTATACCAGAATTCAGACCTAAGTAGAATTTATAACTAAAGGGATATTTTCTGATGAGCCCGCCGGCAGCACAGGCATCCCGTCAGACTTCGGCGAGGTCGCCCTTCGCCTGTAGCCAGCTTTTACGGTCGCCGGAACGCTTGCGCGCGAGCAGCATGTCCATGATGCGATAGGTCTCGTCACCGGCATCGAGCGTCAGTTGCACGAGGCGACGGGTATCCGGGTGGATCGTGGTTTCACGCAGCTGCTTCGGGTTCATCTCACCGAGACCCTTGAATCGCTGGATGGCAACCTTGCCACGGATTTTCTCGGCAGCGATGCGATCGAGCACTCCCTGCTTCTCTCCCTCGTCGAGCGCATAGAAGACCTGCTTGCCGACATCGATCCGGTAGAGAGGCGGCATGGCCACATACACATGCCCTTCCCTGACAAGTTTCGGAAAGTGTCTGACAAAGAGCGCACAGAGGAGTGTTGCGATATGCAGCCCGTCGGAATCCGCATCGGCGAGAATACAGACCTTGCCAAAGCGCAGTTTCGAGAGGTCATCGCTGCCGGGCTCCACCCCGAGAGCGACGGAAATATCATGCACTTCCTGGGATGCCATGATATCCACAGCATCGACTTCCCAGGTGTTCAGAATTTTGCCACGCAGCGGCATGATTGCCTGGAACTCCTTGTCGCGGGCCTGCTTCGCCGAGCCGCCCGCCGAATCCCCCTCGACGAGAAAGAGCTCTGTCTGCCCCGGATCGGTCGAGGTGCAATCTGCGAGCTTGCCCGGCAGTGCAGGTCCCTGCGTCACCTTCTTTCGCTGCACCTTGCGCCCGGCCCGCAGGCGCGACTGGGCCGCGCTGATAGCCAGCTCCGCAATCTGTTCACCGGCCTCGGTGTGCTCGTTGAGCCAGAGACTGAAGCTGTCCTTCACGACACCGGAGACGAAGGGCGCGCACTCGCGCGACGAGAGGCGTTCCTTGGTCTGGCCGGAGAACTGGGGATCATCCAGCTTCACCGAGAGTATGTAGCTCACATTGCTCCAGACGTCGTCCGGCGAGAGTTTGACGCCACGCGGCAGGAGATTGCGGAACTCACAGAACTCACGCACCGCCTCGGTCAGGCCCGTGCGCAGGCCGTTGACGTGTGTGCCGCCCTGCGCTGTCGGGATGAGGTTCACGTAACTCTCGGTCACCGCCTCGCCACCTTCTGTCAGCCAGACGACAGCCCAGTCCGCTGCTTCCCTGTTGCCGGACATCGAGCCGATAAAGGGATCATCCGGCAAGACCGGGCTGCCCTGTAATTCGTCGAGCAGGTAATCACGCAGACCATCCTCGTAATGCCACTCCTTTTTCTCGCCACTCTTCTCTTCCTTGAAAACAACCCGCAGGCCCGGGCAGAGAACGGCCTTGGCACGCAAAACGTGCTCGAGCTGTTTGACGGAAAATTTAGCTGAATCGAAAAACGAGGGATCGGGCCAGAACCTGACAGTCGTTCCGGTGTTGCGCTTGCCGACCTCCCCGACGACCTCCAGGTCGCTGCGCTTCTCGCCATTGGCAAAGGCGATATTGTATTCCTTGCCATCGCGCCTTACCCAGACCTCGAGATGTTTCGAGAGTGCATTGACCACGGAGACACCCACGCCATGCAGGCCACCGGAAAACTGGTAGTTCTTGTTTGAGAACTTGCCCCCGGCATGCAGCTTGGTCAGGATGACCTCCACGCCGGGAATCCCCTCATCCGGATGGATATCAACCGGCATGCCGCGACCGTCATCACGCACCTGCAGCGACTGATCCTTCAGGAGAGTGACCTCTATGAGCTTTGCATGCCCGGCGATGGCCTCGTCCACACTGTTGTCGACGACTTCCTGCGCCAGGTGGTTCGGGCGAGTCGTGTCCGTGTACATGCCCGGTCGCTTGCGCACCGGCTCGAGGCCGCTCAGAACCTCAATAGCGGAAGAGTCGTAATTGCTCATGGATGGCTGGTAAGGATAGCTAGAGATCGTTAAATTCGGAGTAGGGATTGAAAGCGTCGTAGTTGCCCTTCAGTGAAGCGATGACACCCTCGTAGCTTTTTGGTGTCGAGCCCGCACAGATGTAGGCATCAGCGATCTCGGCGTGATGATCCCGCATGCTGCGGCCGCGGATCCTGCGCCAGCGGGGATCCTCGATCATGCGAATCTCGCCGGATTTCGCCGGGGGGGCATAGGCAAGCTGCTTGAACTGGCGTTTCGAACAACGCATCATCTCGAAATTGATGGAAACGATATTGCCACTGCTTTTCGCCACAAGCCAGTAGCGGGTAATCCGGTCCTTCTCGTTGACCTTGATGCTCTTGCTGTCGAGGTAGAAGACAACGCCCTGCGGGCCATGATCGATTTGCATCTCCATGAGTGCATCCAGCGAAACGGGCGCGACCCGCGACGCCTGCTCTTTCCACTTTGCATCCTTGCTATCGTCGTATCCGTACTCATCCTGGTCGATGGCAGCCTCCAGTTCCTCAAGCTCGTTACGCGCAGCGGTGTTGCCGGCAAGCAGTAGAGAAAGCAGGAGTAACAGGGCTATTTTCGTCATCAAACGGAACGGGATTTCATGTAACATTGGCGGAATATACACTGGTGACAAGAGACGCAGCAAATCAGTCGGAGCATAGCGGGTGGTCAAGAAAGCCGTACAGGAAGAAATCCCATTCGAAGAGGCATTGAGTGAACTCGAAAGCCTTGTCGAAACCATGGAGAAAGGCGAACTCAGCCTGGAAGAGTCGCTCGCATCCTTCGAACGCGGTGTCGCCTTGACGCGGCTGTGCCAGCAGGCACTGAAAGCGGCGGAACAGAAAATCGAGATCCTCTCGACCAACTCCAGCGAAGCGGAACTGGAGCCATTCCGGGGTGACTAGCGACAATCCCTTCCTCAACGATTGCCAGAAGAGGATCGAGCAGAAGCTGCTCGAGAACCTGCCGGCGATCGATCGACTGCCACTCGAACTGCACCAGGCGATGCATTATGCCGTGATGTCCCCCGGCAAGCGCATCAGGCCGCTGCTCGTCTATGCCGCAGGCCATGCGCTCGGCGCAGCTTCCGGTGACCTGGATCACCAGGCTTGCGCACTCGAATACATTCACGTCTACTCCCTCATTCATGACGATCTCCCGGCGATGGATGATGACGACCTCCGCCGTGGCCGCCCGACCTGTCATGTGAAGTTTGGCGAAGCGATGGCGATCCTCGCGGGTGATGCCCTCCAGTCCCTCGCTTTCGAGACACTGGGCAGGAGCAATGCGAGCGACAGCCGGAAAGTGCGCATGGTCAGCACACTGGCAAATGCTTCCGGGTCACACGGCATGGCAGGCGGCCAGGCCATCGACCTGGTTTCGACGGGCGAATCGCTGACCGTCGTGGAGCTCGAGAACCTGCACATACTCAAGACAGGCGCACTGATCCGCGCCAGCGTGTTGCTTGGCGCCATCACTGCGAGCGATGACGAAGAGAAGATCGCCATCCTCGATCACTATGCCAAGAATATCGGCCTGGCCTTCCAGGTCGTCGATGACATTCTCGACGTCACCAGCGACACCGAGACACTTGGAAAAACCCAGGGAAAGGATGCCGCGCAGGACAAGCCGACCTATCCGAGTCTGCTGGGACTCACCGAATCACGCGAGAGAGCACGTCAACTCTGTAACGAGGCCCTGGAGAGCATCAGGGAGATGGGCGATGCCGCGTCCCCGCTGCGCACGATCGCACACATGGTCCTCAACCGCGTTAACTAGCATCAATAACAGCTTTATGCTGTAACCACTTGACTTTAAATTGTTTTGTGTCAATATTCTCCTGAATGACAGGCTTGAATCACTTTCGCGTGACAGGTCTCTGCCGAGGAGGATTCCATGTACAGACCCGCGCTTCCGCTAAAACTGCTGGTCGCAACCCAGCTCCTGCTGATGCTGAGTGCCTGCGGGGGCAGCCGCGATGTCAGCGGCCAGCGTCTCGAAATCGTCACCAATGCGCTTGCACAGGTTGGCACTCCCTATCGCTACGGAGGCACAGGCCCCAACGGCTTTGACTGCAGCGGCCTCGTCTATTACACACACACAAAAGCGGGTATTGACGTTCCGCGTGTCACGAACGACCAGAAAAAGAGCGCCCGGCGCGTATCCCGCTCCCGACTCCAGCCCGGCGACCTCGTCTTCTTCAACACCGGCGTCACCACCAACCATGTGGGCATCATGATCGATTCAACCCGTTTTGTGCACGCGCCGAGTTCCGGAAAACGTGTCAGCACGAGCCGCATCACCGATCACTACTGGCACCGGAATTTCACGGGTGCTGCAACCTATCTGAACTGACACAAGACGGGATTCGGGTTAGAATTACCGGTCCCAGAAGAGCCTGCAGGCCACACGCCTGTTCGAGTGACATGAGTACAGTGATCAAAGTTGCAGAAACCTGTCCGTCCGGTGAAATCGAGGACGTCCAGGGCAGAGCGGATACGCGCCAGATCGCCATCAACAAGGTTGGTATCAAGGATATTCGCCATCCGGTGCGCGTGCGTGACCGCAGCGAGGGCGAGCAGAACACGGTCGCAACTTTCAACATGTACGTCTACCTGCCCCACAACTTCAAGGGCACGCACATGTCACGTTTTGTTGC
>JARFQQ010000035.1 GCA_029287695.1 Gammaproteobacteria bacterium
CCGCCCGGTGCAAAGGCTTCGGCCAGCCTGCGGCTGGATGCCGCCGGCACGATCCTGTCATTGCCTGCCACGACAATGAGAGTCTGCGCATCGATAAGGGGCGCACGCTCTGCCGATGCATAGCGTTCCCTGAGCAACAGCCCTGCCGGGTAGAGTGGAAATGCCGCTTCCGCGATGCCTGCGAGGCTGTCGAATGGCGTCACCAGCACGAGTCTGTCGATTTCTCTCTTCGCAGCGAGCCATGTCGCGATGCCGCTCCCAAGGCTTCTGCCTATTGCAGCGATGCTCCCGTGGCGGGGGCTGATTGCGTCATGGATATGCAATGCGTCCCTGTAAAGCGCCTGCTCCCCGGGTTCTCCCGTGCTACCGCCGTAGCCGCGATAATTGACCAGGTAAAGCGTCATTTCGGGCAAGGCCTGCGAAAGCCGTTTTGCGCTGTAGCCGACAGCTTCTGCGTTTCCGCCGAAATAGAGGACCGCCGTCTGCTTGCCGGGATTCATGACATGTACGCGGATACGCTGTCCGTCGATCATGAACAGCTCGGTATCGAGATCATGACGCGCAGGGGCAAACCCCGGGTAGTAGATCATGCGGGACTGGTTGAGATAGAGATAGAGGCCGAACAGCAGGTAAACGACACCTGCCAGGACAAGGGCTCCCAGCAGTATTCGTTCAGGATTCCCCGGCATGGTGCAGCGTGATCTGCTGGAACGGAATCTCCCAGTCGTGATGCGTGGCCGCTTCCACGCACCAGCGCTGGATCGCCCGCCGCAGACGGTTGTAGAGATCGCCGAGTTCGCCCCGGAAGTCAGCTATGACGACTATATCGAGTGACGAGGTATTGGCCTGCGCAAACTCGACGCGCAGATTCAACAGCCTGTCACCGTAGCCCTCTTCCTCAAGACGCTTCGCGACATGTGCCTCGAGCAGGGCCGGTATCTCTTTCGTGCTCTGCGCCTGCAGATCATAGGTGATACCGAAGACCTCCTTGATACGAAAATTCGGAGCAAGGTTCAGGGGCGATCCGCCGAGAAAATCCCCCATGGTATAGGTGCGCTGGGCACCACCTCGCTGAACGAGGGTCACGAGCTCCTGCGAGATGCCGATCACCTTGCCACGCGTGCCATCTGCCATGATGATCCAGTCCTCCTTCTTGCAGGGAAACCACGGCTCGTCCCTGCCCAGCGGCCGTGACTTGAGATCGACCAGGTCATCCAGCGGAACCCGCTGAACGAGCCTTGCGACCGGGTTCTCGAGCGTCGAGAAGAAATTGATCTGTGCGATCTTCCAGGGTAACCCGTCGAGCAAGATACGTTCACCCTCGCGTACCGATCCGATATTGAGGAACAGCTGCATCTGTTTCCAGTATCGCGGCAGGGTCTGCCGAAGGGTCCACGCCAGACCGATGAGCACCAGCAAGCTGATGCTGAAGAGGACCCAGTCCTCGACCACGTAAAAGACAACCATGGGTCCAGAGATGACCAGCAGCAGCGTCAGGATACGATGGAACAGATCGAGCAGCCGGATCCGGAAGCTGCGATGCTCCTTGCGATAATCCGGAATCAGGCGCGTCATCAATTTGTAGATCAGCCGGGACAGCACCAGAATGGCAACAACGACGAGCAGTGCTTGCAGCAGGTAACGCCCGCGCTTCTGGAAAAAGCTCTTGAGATAACTGCTCGACGACTCGGTAAACGAGGTTTCGCTGCTCTCCAGCTTGTCGAGCTGCAATTGCGCCGCCTGGAGCTCGCTCTTTATGAAAGCCCGCTGCTGCTGCCACTCCCGCAAGAGTTCCAGGAGCTTCGAACGGACTGCTTCGCTTTCGGTCCTGTCGATGAGATTCGACAGATTCTCGATGGCATCCTCCGCAAGCGGCAGTTTCTCGGAATAACGGGCGATGGCTTCCCTGAGCTCCGACTTCTTGCGGACATCGCTGGTCATATCCTTGAGTTCCTTCACCACCGGTTCGATCAGCGAGAGAATCTCCTGCTGGAAATTGAAGGTCTGCTGTTCCAGTGGTCGCAGGTTACCGAGGTTGGTTCCGGCAGCAATTTTCTCGAAATTCTGGCGGGTGGTGCGCAGGTCAGCCTGGAGTTTCTCGAGTTGCCCGGTCAGCATCTCTTTCTCGCTATCGGTCTCTGCCGACAGGAGTGCCTCGCGCGTCGCCGCGATATCTTCCTGCAGGGATGCCTGCAGCTTGAGAAAGTCGGCAAGGCTCTGCAGTGTCTCGCCAAGCAAGGCGGTCTCCTCGGCCTCGGTCTCCGTGGCATAAACCCAGGGCGAGAAGAGCAGCAATATGCAGAGAATCAGGGTGCGTGTGACGGTCATGTTAAATCCAGCTCTTCAGTTCAGGTTATCTTTATCTTTACTGCATCGGAAGCGGAAGGTCGCATTGCACAGCCTGCGTCGCCCGGACCGGGATCAGACGTCTCTGATCGATGCGAAGGTAAAAGCCAGCACGATGAAGGCACTGGCCGTTGCCCATGAACCCAGGATACGGATGCCGATTTTCTGCCAGGCCCTGTTTGCGAACTCGGCTGCGGCTGCAGCATAGAGTATCAGCAGAAAACCGCCGACGCCGGTACCGGTCAGGATGGCAAGCTTTGCCCTGCCCTGCAGTTCCGGCTGGGAGGAATCCATGCCGACAAGGAGCGCAACGACGACGCCGATAGCCATCAGTGGCATGAGGGACAATTCCATTTCCAAGGCAACGAGCACGCCGCAGAGCACGGCCATC
>JARFQQ010000089.1 GCA_029287695.1 Gammaproteobacteria bacterium
GAAAAATGGGATCAGATCATGCAGGCGCGCGAATACTATGAGCAGGAGAATGTCGTCCCGGCGATTCGAATCTTCGCCAAGCACATCAAGCGCGATAAAAAAGACCTTTTCAAGCTGTGGACGACAGGCCCCATGAAACCGATCACCAAATACGGCGGTCTTCCCAAGCCCACCGGCTGTGTCTGATTACGACACACGCAGCTAACCACACGTGCCGGTGCTCAGTCACCGGCCGTTTTCTTTCGCTCTCCCCTCTCTGCGCCACCTTCGTCGAGGAGCCGCGCAACTGATATCGAGAGAGTCTGCTCGATCTCCCGGTTTGCAGCCTCCAGATGCCGCGAAAGCCCGGCCAGTTCAGGAGCGCCCGAAGTTCTCAGGGGCAATGGAACATCCAGCCGGCGATAGAGATCGGCCAGGGTGAGATCATGCAAATCCCCCGCCGGTATCCAGGAGTCCCCTTGCGTCCGCAGGATCAGGCCCCTCCGTGACATTTTCTGCGGCAGTCCGGGAATCCCGGACGCCATACGCATCAACTGATCCTCTTGCATGAAATCACCTTTTCGCTGCAGCTCGCGCATGGTTGCAAGAATCATGAACGCCGTCTCGAGTTCACCTGCCTGGCTACGGCCATCGCCCGTGCGGCACTGCTCGAGGCAGGAGGTAAATTCGGCACCGAGTAGGAAAATCACCCAGGAGAGATAGATCCAGACGAGAAAGATCGGGATCACTGCAAGCGCGCCATAGATTGCCTGATAGCTGGCCAATGACGTCACGTAGAAACCGAACGCGCGGTTGGCGAGATCGAAAAGGACGGCCCCAAAGAGTCCGCCTGCCAGGGCGTAACGGACAGGAACCCTGTGATTCGGGATGATCAGATACATCAGCGAAAAGGCAGCCATGGAGACAACAACCGGCGCGATCACAATCAGGCGATTGCCGAGAGACATCCCCTCCCCGGTCTCGGCCAGAAAAGGAAGCGAGAGCATGTAAGAGGTCAGCGCGAGACTGATCGCCAGCAACAGTGGCCCGAGCGAAATCAGCGCCCAGTAAACGAGAAATTTCTGGACAGGACGACGTCTCCGCTGCGTTTCCCAGATTCCGTTAAGCGCATTGTCGATATTCTGCATCAGCAGCAGTGCAATGATGATGAGAAACAGGAAACTCATACCACTGAGCTGTGATGCCCTGGTGATGAATTCCTCGATATGGCTCTGTACGGCCTGTCCTGCAGCAGGTACGAAATGGCGAAAAACAAAATCCTGCACCATCTGCACCATCTGGTCTGCAACCGGAAAAGCCGACAGAACGGCAAATACCACGGTGAGCAACGGGACGAGCGAGAGGAGTGTGCTGTAGGTCAGGGAGGCGGCGTTGGTGAGGCCGCGGTGCTCGAAAAAGCGCGTGATCAGCTTTCGGGTGTGATCCAGGAGGTCCCGGGCAAGACTGATCATGCCGGGCAGCGGGCAGTCAGGGAATCAGGCGTGCTTCTGTCCGAGCTGGAAAGCCGTGGAAGCACAGAGTCCACCTATCTCGTTGAGTGCTTCGATATCCATGATCTTGATATTTTTGCGCTCGGCCTCGAGCAGGCCCTTGTCCTGAAAGCGTGAGAAGGTGCGGCTGACTGTCTCGACGGCCAGCCCGAGAAAACTGGCGATTTCAGCACGTGACATGCTGAGATTGAATTCATGCGCCGAAAGACCACGCTGCTGGAAACGTGACGAGAGAGAAATCAGGAAAGCTGCGACGCGTTCTTCCGCAGAATTGTTACCCAGAAGAGCCACCATGCCACAGTCATTGTGTACCTCACGGCTCAGAAGGCGCAGGAGCTGGTGCTGCAGGCTGGGCAGCTCGCTGCTGAGCTTCTCCAGGTCCTCGAAGGGGACCTCACAGGCAGCCGTGGTTTCCAGGACTGCCGCCGAGCAGCTGTGAAGGCCCGTGTGGATCGCCTCGAGGCCGATGAGCTCACCCGGCAGGAAAAACCCGACAACATGTTCATTGCCATCCTTGTCTTCGTAGTAAGCCTTGACCGAGCCGGACTTGACGATAAAGATCCGGGAAAAAGCTTCTCCCTGGTTGTATAGCATGTCGCCCCGGTGGTATGGGGTGTTGCGGGTGACAATCGAATTGAGCTTGTCGATGTCGTTCTCGACGAGGCCAACCGGCAGGCAGAGGGATGCAAGGCCGCAGCCTTTACAGCTCGCGCGGTCTTTCAGCAACGAGACGATGGTGGTCTGGTTTTTGTTCATGACTGATCTGCGCCCGGTCGTTGGGTTACCTGAGGGACTGATTTTGGCGGAAAATTCAAAAAACCTCAACGAGTTATGTGTCAAAACGTCAAAATCCGCGAAAACCCTGATCAACCCTTATAAAAGTTTGGTTGATTCACATCAATGAAAACATTGGCACCCGCGTACAAACTTCCACACTGGCAAAAAATTAGAAGCTGCTGAAGTGCTCATGTAGCCTGCACGGGAGTCATTTATCGCGCGCTACAGGACTTCCGTGGACATTCTTGCCGCAACCTTTCAAGTCCAACTGAGGTAACCGCAATGACAGACACAACCTATAACTATAAGGTAGTGCGACAGTTTGCCATTATGACGGTCGTCTGGGGAATCGTGGGCATGCTCGTCGGTGTGATTATCGCCGCACAGCTTGCTTTCCCGACACTGCTCGATGGCATACCATGGCTGAGCTATGGCCGCCTGCGTCCGCTACATACCAACGCTGTAATCTTTGCCTTCGGCGGATCGGCACTCTTCGCAACCTCGTATTACGTCGTTCAGCGAACTTGTCAGACACGACTCTTTGGTAGCGGGCTGGCGGCATTCACATTCTGGGGCTGGAACCTGGTCATCGTCCTGGCTGCCCTTTCCCTGCCCCTGGGCCTCACAAGCGGCAAGGAGTATGCAGAGCTGGAATGGCCGATCGACCTGCTGATCGCCGTCGTCTGGGTTTCCTACGCCATCGTTTTCTTCGGCACCATCGTGAAGCGCCGCGTCAAGCACATCTATGTCGCGAACTGGTTCTACGGCGCCTTCATCCTGACCGTCGCCCTGCTGCATATCGTCAACAGCGCCGCGATTCCGGTTAGCCTCACAAAGTCCTACAGCGCCTACCCGGGTGCCATCGACGCCATGGTCCAGTGGTGGTACGGCCACAACGCGGTCGG
>JARFQQ010000111.1 GCA_029287695.1 Gammaproteobacteria bacterium
TTCTATCGCGTCTCCGATATTGTGCTGGGCGTCATTTCCAATGTTTTCTATCAGGACATGGGATTCAGCAAGGACCAGATCGCGACCGTGACCAAGGTTTTCGGTATCTGGATGACGATCCTCGGTGGTTTTCTCGGCGGCTTTCTCACACTGCGCTATGGTGTGATACGCATCCTGATGCTGGGAGCAGTCATGACGGTCATAACAAACCTGCTGTTCATTCCGGTGGCCAACAACCCCGGTGACATCTTCCTGCTCTATGTTGTCATCGGGGCCGATAACATCACCGCAGGACTCGCGAGTGCAGCCTTTATCGCCTACCTGTCGAGTCTCACGAGTCTTTCGTTCACAGCCGTGCAATACGCGATCTTCAGCTCACTCATGACGCTGTTCCCGAAACTGCTCGGCGGCTATTCCGGTTCGATTGTCGATGCGGTGGGTTATCAAAACTTTTTCCTGGCTGCGTCGATAATCGGCGTGCCGGTTTTTCTGCTGGTGTGGCTCGCCGGGAGATTCACGCGAGTGAAAGAGGCATGAACGAACTCTCACTGCTTGCTGCACTGACTGCAGGCTTGCTCGGCGGCGTGCATTGCGTAGGCATGTGTGGTGGTATCGTTGGCGCCCTCTCTCTTGCTACACCCGGGCAAAAACAGGGACCGAGACTGCCGATCCTGCTGGGTTACAACATCGGTCGTATCACGAGCTACGTCATTGCCGGTGCAGTTGTCGGCGGTATCGGCCAGCTCTCGCTGGGTGTCATGCGAATCCAGTCACTGCAACTGGTGCTGGCTGTGATTGCAGGACTGATGATGATCCTCATGGGACTCTATCTCGGTGGCTGGAGCCGCTTTCTGCGTCATATCGAGAATGCGGGCGGCGTGGTCTGGAGAAAAATCGAGCCTGCTGGCAGAAAACTGCTGCCTGTCAGGAACCCGGGGCAGGGACTGCTGCTCGGTCTCGTATGGGGATGGCTGCCCTGCGGACTTGTCTACAGCATGTTGATCTGGGCACTGGGCTCGGGCGGTGCTGTCGACGGCGCCCTGTTGATGCTGGCCTTCGGTATCGGTACCTTGCCTAACCTGCTGGCCACAGGGCTTCTTGCAGGCCAGTTCGTGCGCTGGATGCAGCAGCCGCGCGTGCGTGCGGCCGCCGGAGTCCTTCTGATCCTCTTTGGTCTTTACACGCTCTATCGCGGCTTTGTCTGAAACTGCCAGGCGATACCGTCAATCGGTATAGAAAGTCTGCGAGAAAGTAGCCGGGATCCAGGTATATTGGCCCTCGGGCTTCACGTCGATGTGGAAGTTGAGTTGTTCCTCGTTTCTGACCAGGAAATCGGCAATGTAGTAGATGGCATTGCCCTCACGAATCTCGCGCATCTTCAACCTGCGCTGCTGACCGATGATGTTGGTACTCGAGGCACGCACTTCCGCCTCGACTGGCTGGCCTGTGGTGCCGTCGACTTCCCTGATCACCGAGACATTGAGCATGGCGCGGTTGCGGCTGCGAATCAGGCCATACTCGCGGGCGATCTCCGGTGTGAGCATGTCAGTCGTGATGGCGTTATGGTGAATGGTGTAACCGTTTTCCTTCGTGCTGTTTTCCGCTGAAGCGACAGATGTCGCAAGCATGAACAGAAATGCTGTGAACAGGCGCATTGTTGTTTTCCTCCTGTTGGATGGTGGGATGTTGCAGGCAAAAATGCTTTGCGGAGCCATTGTAAAGACGATTGCTCCTGCTACATGTTCAAATGTTACACAAACTTTTGTCCTCGCAGAGCAGAAATTTGATGGTAAAATCCTCAGGTATTGTGAAACGTGGAGATCCAGATTAATGAGTGCTACCAACATCCTGTCAGAAACCGATCTGACCCTTACCCAGACTGCCCAGGGAAAGATGGCCGAACTGATCACCCAGATCGAGGATGACATCGCCGGCGTGCGGGTCTATGCGACACCGGGTGGTTGCAGCGGTGTGAGTTTCGGTATGAGCTTCACCGACCAGCTCAATCCCAATGACATGGTGCGTGACTATGAAGGCTTCAAGGTGATCGTCGATGATGGCACCTTGCCGCATATCCGTGGTGTCGAGATCGATTTTGTCGATCGAGGCAACGGCGACGCGAGCTTCGTCTTCAACAACCTGCAGCCGGTCGGCGGCGGTGGTTGTAACACCTGTGGTTCCCAGGGCGGCTGTTCCTGATTCCCGCCCCGGTCCCCGGTTCCCGTCAAAACCGCATCTACGGATGCGGTTTTTTTATGGGGCGGGGCGTGAGAGTGTGAGCTGCAGGAGGTTGATCCGGCCGAGCAGGAAACCCGCCTCGCAGTAGCTCAGATAGTACTTCCACATCCGGCGGAAGCGCTCGTCGAAGCCCAGGGCTGATATCTCGTCCCTGCAGGCATCGAAGACCAGATGCCACTGCCGCAGTGTGCGTGCATAGTCCAGACCATGAAAACGCTTCTCCTCGATCCCGAGGCCGGCATCCTCCGCCAGCTGGTCGAGCCGTTCTGGAGTTGGAAGCATGCCGCCGGGGAAAATATAGCGCTGGATGAAATCTGTCCTTCGTCGATAGTGTTCGAAGGCATGCTTGTCGATGGTGATGATCTGAAGCGCGGCAGTGCCGCCGGGACGCAGGCACTCCCGAAGTTTGTTGAAGTAGAGCGGCCAGTATCGTTCGCCGACAGCTTCAAACATCTCGATCGAGACAATGTGGTCGTATTGCTCCGTGATTTCCCGGTAATCTCTGAATTCGAGCGTGACGAGCTCTTCAACACCTGCCTTGCGCATCCGCTCGCGCGCATAGGCGAGCTGCTCTCGCGAGAGAGTCACGCCGGTAACGCGACAGCCACGTTTCGCGGCCTCTTCGGCAAAGCCGCCCCAGCCGCAGCCGATTTCCAGAATATGATCGCCCGGCTGCGCGTTGAGGGCGTCGAGCAGGCGTTGATACTTGAGATGCTGGGCATCCTCCAGCGAGGCGCCCGGTTCTTCGAAGACCGCGCTGGAGTAGGTCATTGTCGAATCGAGCCACTGCGCATAGAAATCGTTGCTGAGGTCGTAGTGGTAGGCGATGTTCCTGCGGCTGCCATTGCGGCTGTTGCTGCGCAGCGCATGGCGCACCCGCTCGCGAATTCTTTCAGACACGATGCCCTGCCGGATGCGCGATCCCGATTCGTTTGCACCGATAGCCATGAAGAGGGTGGTGAGATCATTCGTATCCCAGTCGCCGGCCATGTAGCCCTCGGCAAAGCCAAGATCGCCTCGCATCAGGAGTCGCGACAGCAGCCGGAGCGGCCTGGTAATCGACAGTTGCGGCCTGTCGCTGCCCGAGCGAGCAGACCCGTTTTGGCCGATGACAATGTCGATTTTTCGATCGAGGCCTGATGCACGAAACAGGGTTTGGAGTGGATGCCACCTTTTATTGCTTTCGCCGGTTGCCGGTAGTGCACGCTCTTCTGCACTCATTTCTTTGCCTCACTGCGCGAACTGTCTGGATGCGGGTATATCTTAGCGCCATGTAGCCAGAGTTTCACCGCCTGCCAGTGAATTGCAGCCATCACCTTGAAGGTCACCAGCGGCATGATGGCAAGGATCCCGAGCAGGCCCCTGTCAGTCAGTTCCCTGCGCCGTCCTCGTTCCACGGCTGTCAGCAGCTGCTGTGCGCCATCGACGTACTCGATGTGCAAAAGGTAGTCATCGCCCGGTGTATCGATGCGGAAGAGGTATTCACCGACAATTGCCATGAAGGGCGAGACATGAAAAGCCTTGGCGGCTCTCTGCTCGAGCAAGCCGGCTTCCGGGTTGCTCCCGTCCAGAACATAGGTGTGGTACTCGCCGAAGGTATTGCGCACTTCGCAGATGACCGCTTCCAGGCGATCGGTCTTGTCGAAACAGTACCAGATGCTGAGCGGGTTGAAGGCATACCCGAAGAGACGCGGCATCGCGAGCAGGAGTATTTTCCCGCCCCCCGTGTCGATACCCTCCTTGCGCAGCAGGGCTTCTGCCCAGGGCCTCAATGCGGAGCCATCGCGCGGACCGTGATCACGTCGTCTGAAACTGAAGATATTCCAGCGATCCACAGAGAAGAGTCGCATGCCGGATGCATGCTCCTCTAGCCGATCGACATCGAGCAGCATGCGGAAGATTTTGTAGTTGAAATGCATACCCCGGGCACCATGGCGTCGGTGCATGACATTACCCAGATACAAACCGGATTTCGCCTCGCCGGACATCAGGCAGCCTCGATGCCGGCTGTCTTTTGCCATGGGGGAGCGGCTCCCAGCTGCGAGGCCACCGCGACGGCAGATGCAAGGGCATCCTCATGAAAACCATAGCCGAAATAGCTGCCGCAGAACCAGGTTCTCCGGCGTCCCTGGATGGACCCAAGCCGGGACTGGGCAGCGATGGCATCGCCGTCGAACAGAGGATGATCGCAGGTCATGCTGGCATGGACCTTTTCCGGTTCAAAGAGGGGATTGAGGCTAACGAAGTAATTACGCTCTGTGTTGAGCTTTTGCAGCAGGTTCATCCAGTAGGTTACCGAAACCCTGTCGGTCATCATATTACGGGTGTCGGCAAGATAATTCCAGGCCGACCAGACACGGCTCGAGCGCGGCATAAGCCGCGTGTCGCTGTGCAGCCAGACATGGTTCTGCTGGTAGCGGAAACGGCCGAGCAGCATGGATTCCGTCAGCGTTGGCCTCTCCAGCAGGCCCAGCGCCTGGTCGGCATGGGTGGCTACCACGGCCTTGTCGAAGAGGCGCCGGGTTCCGTCATCGAAAAGTAGTTCAACGCTCTCATCAGACCGCCTGATGGACCGGACAGTGCAGTTCTTGCTGACGCGCCCGCCGAGATCCCCGAGGATCTTGCGAACGTACGTCTGACTACCTCCTGTCACGCTGCGCCATTGCGGACGATTGCGCACATCGAGCAGGCCATGGTTCCTGAAAAAATGCGCAAAACTCTCGAGCGGGAATTCGAGCATGGTCTGCGTAGGACATGACCAGATTGCTGCCGCCATTGGCAGCAGGTAGCGATCCCGGAATGCAGTGCCGAAACCTTCTTTCCGGAGCAGGTCCCCGACCGTATACCCCCTGAAATTGTCTTGCCTGATCCACTCCTTGCAGAGATTGTTGAATCGCAGAATCTCGCCGAGCATCTTCCAGTGGGCGGGTCGTGCAAGATTTCGCCGTTGTGCAAAGAGCGTATTCAGGCCGGATCCCGCATATTCGACTTCGCCGCTGTCGATGGAGACTCCGAAAGACATGACCGTGGGCTGGCTCTCTATCCCGAGTTCACGGAAGAGGGCGGTGAGATTGGGGTAGTTGGGCTCGTTATAAACGATGAATCCCGTATCCACAAGAACCTGCTGCGTACCTTCATCAACCAGGCGGGTATTCGTGTGTCCGCCGAAATAGCTGCCGGATTCGAAAAGATGGACATCGTACTTCTGTCTCAGTAGCCAGGCACTGGCCAGTCCAGCGATACCGCTGCCGATGATTGCGACCTTTTCCACGAAGTACTCCCTTGATGCTGTACAGGTTAGGACCAGAAAAATTCTATTTTGTCTTAGACAAATTGTCAAAAATGATTCTATACTGTGCACTGTCCAGGTCGATAAACGAGATTGTTCTCATGAAAACTCTTCAAATTATGTTCATTTTGCTCCTCGGAGGGACGACCATGTCAGCCAGTGCGAACCAGTGCCCGGAACTGCTCGATTTCGAGATGCGCAAGCTCGCATCAGATGACAAGGTACGGCTCTGCGATGAATATCGCGGCAAGGTTGTCCTCGTGGTCAATACTGCCAGCAAGTGTGGCTTCACCGGCCAGTACGAGGGGCTCGAAAAACTCTACAGCGACTACAAGGACCAGGGACTGGTGGTACTCGGTTTTCCGTCCAATGACTTCGGAGGACAGGAGCCCGGCAGTGAGGAGAAAATCCAGTCATTCTGCCGCCTGACCTACAGCGTCCAGTTTCCGATGTTCGAGAAAACGCATGCGAGCAAGGCAAAAGCAGACACCATCTACAAGAAGCTTGGCGAAGCTGCCGGCGAGTATCCGCGCTGGAACTTTCACAAATACCTGATCGACCGCAACGGCGAACTCGCGGCCAGTTACTCCTCTTTCACCAAACCGCAAAGCGGACGCCTGATTCGCGCCATCGAGGGACTCCTGTGAACACCGAATCTGTCTGGCAGCTGGACGAAGGTGAAAAAATACCGGTCGGTATCAGCAGTTGTCTCGTTGGCAACCCCGTGCGCTATAACGGCGGACACAAGCACGACCGCCGTATCACCGACTCGCTCGGGCAGTTTTTCGACTTCACCACTGTCTGCCCGGAAGTGAGTGCCGGTCTCGGTGTCCCGCGACCGACGATCCGTCTGGTGGAAAACGACACCGGCGTCACCATTCGCGGCGCCAAAAAATCCGAGCTTGATGTCACGCGGGAACTGGTTGACGCTTCCGCGAAAATCGTCAGCAAACTACCCGAGCTGGCAGGTTTCATCCTTAAGAAGGATTCGCCGAGCTGTGGTGTGTTTCGCGTCAAGATCTACCGGGAGGATGGCCATCCGTCACGCGCGGAGACACGGGGCGAATTCACGCATCAGCTGCTGGCCGCCAGGCCCTGGCTTCCGGTGGAGGAGGAGGGCCGACTCAACGATCCCGTGCTGCGCGAAAACTTCATCAATCGCGTTATCGTCTACCGGCGGCTGCAAAAGCTCGAGACGGCTGGTTCGGGTATCGCCGATCTCATCGATTTCCACAGCTGTCACAAGTTGCTGCTGCAGTCGCACTCTCCCGAGGCTGCACATCGACTTGGCCGCCTGCTCGCCGGTCCCGCTGACCTCTCCTTTACTGATCTGGTCCGGGAATACAGGCGCCAGATGATGATTGCCATGCGCAAGACAGTCCCCAGGCGGCGACATGCCATGGTAATGGAGCGTCTTGCGGGATACTTGCGCGATTACCTCGATGCCGGTGATCGTCACGAATTCCATCAACTTGTCGGCAGCTATCGTCGCGGCGAAATGCCGCTGGTTGTGCCAATTACGATGCTGCGACACCACCTCAGGCGATTGCCTGAAAATCACGCTGCGCGACAGGTCTACCTCTCGCCGCACCCCGATGCACTGGCACTGAGAAATGCAATCTGACATGAGGAGGACTTCCATGAATGCCCAAAATACCGCCCAGTTAAACAACGCCGATCAGCATGCCGTCTATCGCATCGGTGCTGTATCCCGTCTGACAAATATTCCAACCGAAACACTCCGCGTCTGGGAACGTCGCTACAAGGTTGTCGAACCACAGCGCACTCCGGGCGGCAATCGCGTCTATGAACAGCACGATGTGGCGCGTCTGGAGATCATCAAGATGCTCGTCGATAACGGGCACGCCATCAGCACGGTTGCCAACCTGCCCCTCGAGGTGTTGCAGGAAAGGCTCAAGGAAGTGCAGATGGCGGGCCACAATGTAGTGATCAATGAAAACGAGAAACAGCAACTCCTCATCATCGGTCAGACGCTGCCGCATACACTCGGTAAGGGAGCTGACGGCGGTTACCATGACCATCGCCCCGATATGCTCGAACTCGTTGGTATCTACCCGGACGTCTCCTCCTACCTCAAGGACCCGGAGCGCGAGCAGGTAGACACGCTCATTGTCGAGTTCGCAACTCTTAACGAGGAAAGCCTGAACGAGGTGGAGATGCTGCGCTCATCGAGAATGGTCGTTGTTTACGGCTTCGGCCAGCCCGAGCTCGTCAAGCAAATGGAATCCAAAGGCTGCATCCTGCTGCGCGGACCGGTTTCCTGGCGTGTGCTGGGGCCTGTCTGTTATGCCGGCATGACCATGGCTCCCGAGCGTCATGCCGATAATGAAAACAGCCAGGATGCGCTGCTCGATCGAGAGCCGCCCAAAAAGAAGTTTACGGATCGCCAGCTGGCGCATTTTCTCGCTATCTCCTCGACAGTCAGGTGTGAGTGCCCGCGACACGTGGCGGAACTGATTATCCATCTCAACCGGTTCGAGAAATACAGTGCCGAGTGCGAGAATCGCAACGAGGAGGATGCCCTGCTGCACAGCTATCTGCGTACCATGACGGCCCGCTCACGCAGTATCATGGAGAAAGCAATGATCCGGCTTTCCGAAATCGAGAAGATTCCATTCGTCGAACCGGACGCTTGAGAAGCGGATTTCTGTATACGCCTGCCGGCAGTATGGCCGGCAGGCAGCTTCTTCTCCGGGCTGCGTGATCGCCCGGCAGCGAATACCTTCGCAAGGCGAGGCGCTCGCGACGTGTCACTGCTATAATGCGCGCTCTTGTTTCAAGGAACGCCGATGATCCAAAACCCCACACACCTGATCTGGATCGATCTCGAGATGACGGGGCTCGATACCCGCAATGACGAGATCATCGAAATCGCCACGGTTGTGACCACAGGCAGCCTCGATACCGTTGCCGAGGGTCCGGTGATCGCGATTCATCAACCGGATTCTGTCATCAGCGAAATGGATGAATGGAACACCGTGACGCACGGAGACTCCGGCCTCATAAAGCGGATCCGCGAGAGCACCTACACACATGCCGAGGCTGAGCGGGAGACGCTTGCGTTTCTCGAGGATTTCGTTCCGGCTGGCCTCTCTCCGATGTGTGGCAACAGTATCTGCCAGGACCGGCGTTTTCTTGCCCGCCAGATGCCGCGGCTCGAGGCTTTCTTTCATTACCGCAACCTGGATGTCAGCACCATCAAGGAGCTGGTCACGCGCTGGAAGCCCGGGATCATGAAAAACTTTGAAAAGGAATCCAGCCACCAGGCACTCGAGGATATCTACGAATCGATCGCAGAGCTGCGCTTCTACCGACAGAACGTTTTTTCAATCTGAGCAGCATGTCGTATCATCGGCCCGTGAAGTAAAGCGACAAGGACACGATTATCCAGCCCCTTATCATCCCGCGTTCAGAACACAATATATCGCGCGCCAACATCTCGAAGAATGCCGTCAAGGTTCTCTATCGCCTGCACAAGGCCGGATACGAGGCACATCTCGTGGGCGGCGCCGTGCGGGACATGCTGCTCGGTCGCGAGCCAAAGGATTTCGATGTCGCGACTGACGCAACGCCAGAAGAGGTTCGCGAACTGTTTCGCAACTGCCGGCTGATCGGTCGCCGCTTTCGCCTGGCGCACGTGCATTTTGGCCCGGAGATCATCGAGGTCGCCACTTTCCGCAGCGCGCAGCCCCCGCCCGAGGAGGAGCACCAGAATGACGAGGGGATGATCCTGCGTGACAACATCTACGGCACTATCGAGGAGGATGCATTGCGTCGGGACTTCACGGTCAACGCGCTCTACTACAACATCGCCGACTTCTCGATCATCGATTATGCCGACGGCGTCGAGGACATCAACAGGGGTGAGCTGAAACTCCTCGGGGAGCCAGTGCAGCGGTATCGCGAAGACCCGGTACGCATGTTGCGCGCGGT
The DNA here is from genome assembly GCA_029287695.1 of Gammaproteobacteria bacterium. Classification (GTDB taxonomy): domain Bacteria; phylum Pseudomonadota; class Gammaproteobacteria; order Chromatiales; family Chromatiaceae; genus Sva-25. The sequence goes on from JARFQQ010000111.1 coordinate 9,482, forward strand.
ACGCTTTGCAGCGAGGCTGGGTTTTCGGATCACTGACGAGACGCTCAAGCCGATCGGTGAACTTGCCGACCTCCTCGATGGTGTCCCGGCCGCACGGCTGTTCGAGGAGACCCTGAAACTCTTCATGGCAGGGCATGCCTACGAGACTTTCCACCTGCTGCATCAATACGGCCTGCTCAGGTATCTCTTTCCGCTGACCGAGTCAGTGATGTCCGGCGATTACGACCAGCGCATCACGGAAATGATCGACCAGGGCCTCAAGAACACCGACGAACGCATCGATACGGGAAAGCCTGTCACCCCCGCATTCCTGTTTGCCGTTCTGCTCTGGGAGCCGGTTCGCGAACTTGCAGAGGAGTTGCGGCGGGAAGAGCAAATCGCTGAAATCCCTGCGCTGCAGCAAGCGGCCTCGCAAGTGCTCTCCGAACAGGCACAGCGTGTCTCTATCCCGAAGCGCTTTACGTTCATGATGCGCGACATCTGGACATTGCAGCCACGTTTTCAGAACCGTGCCGGCAAACGCCCGCTACGCCTGCTGGGACACCCGAAATTCCGCGCCGCCTACGATTTTATGCTGCTGCGTGCACAGGCCGGCGAGGTCGACCTGGAACTCGCGGAGTGGTGGACGAGTTACCAGGACGTCAACGGGGAAGAGCGCGGGAAAATGTCCCGCAGTGGTAACCGGCCTCCACGCAGGAGGCGCCGCTCGAAACCGAAACAGCAACCATGACCAGGGCCTATATCGGCCTGGGAAGCAACCTCGACAATCCGCGCGACCAGGTGCTCGAGGCATTCCGGGAACTGGCGCAGGAAGAGGGGATCCGGTTGCTCGCGCGATCGAGCCTCTATCTCAGCGAGCCGATGGGGCCTCAGGACCAGCCCGAATACATCAACGCGGTCGCAGCCATCGAAACTCCACTCGAACCGCTGGTGCTGCTTGAGATCTTGCAGGCGATCGAGAAAAAGCATGCGCGAAAGCGGGAGTGCCACTGGGGTCCCAGGACACTCGATCTCGACCTGCTCCTCTATGGCGACGAGCGCATCTTGCACCCGGACCTGACTGTGCCCCACCCGGGCATTGCCGAGCGGAGCTTTGTCCTGCTGCCGCTTCGCGAGATCGCGCCGGGGCTTTCGATAGAAGGCCTGGGTAGCGTCGATGAGCTGCTGGAGAAGCTGGGCAATCCCGTCCTCGAGGTCGTCAGGGATGTCTGAGGAGAGCAGGCAGCAGCCGCGCTTTATCGTCATCGAGGGGCCGATCGGTGTCGGCAAGACAACGCTGGTAAAACAGCTCGCGACTCGTCACGGTAGCCAGGTGTTGCTCGAGAAACCGCAGGAAAATCCTTTCCTGAAACGCTTTTACCACGAGGGGCAGAATGCGGCACTCCCGACCCAGCTCTTCTTCCTGTTCCAGCGCGCGGCTCAATTCTCCGAGTTGCGCCAGCAAGACCTGTTTGCACGGAATATCGTCTCGGATTTCATGCTCGAGAAGGATTGGCTGTTCGCACACGTGACCCTGGGGCCGGAAGAACTGAATCTCTACAAGCAGGTTTACGAGCGCGTCGGCATGGATGCCCCGCGCCCGGATCTCGTCGTCTACCTCCAGGCGCCCGTGACAACCCTGATCCAGCGCATCCAGCGCCGGGGCAAGCCGGAGGAGCGCCACATCACGACCGACTATCTAAGCGAGCTCTCGGACGCCTACACGCGTTTCTTCACCAGTTACGACAAGACGCCCCTGCTGATCATCAACACAGCGCAGGTCAACCTGGCAGACAACGAGCAACACCTGCACCATATCCTGGAGCGTATCGATGCGCATCGCCACGGACGCAGTTTCTATAACCCGGTCGCAGAACTCATCTAGAGCATGTAGAGGACTGCCGCGGCGACCGCAGCGATGATCGCAAGCTTGATGACGACGAGTTTTACGATCAGGGATTTGGGCAGACCACCGGTGCCGGGCTCCTGATTCCTCTTTTCCGACATGGTAACTATCCGATTCGACAGAGTTTTAATACTTGAAGAATACAGGAATAGCAGTTACATCTTAATCACTCGTATTGATATCCATCACTGGAGGATCAGGAATGAAAAGAACAGCATGGTCTCTCGCCACCGCGCTCCTGCTGACAATTGCCAGCCCCCTGCAGGCAGCGAAGTACACAATCGACACAGAGGGGATGCACGCTTTTATTCATTTCAGCATCCCGCATCTTGGCTACAGCAACCTTATCGGTCGCTTCAACCGTTTCTCCGGCAGCTTCGAGTACGATGCGGAGCAGCCCGAGGCCTCGAAAATCGAGGTCACCATCGAGACCGCCAGTATCGATTCCAATCATGCGGAACGTGACAAGCACCTGCGTGACGAAGAGTTCCTGGATGTCGACAAGTACCCGGAAGCGAAATTCGTCAGTACCTCCTTCGAACCAGATGGTGCAGAGACTGCGACCCTCAAGGGAAACTTCACGCTGCGCGGTGTGACCCGGCCGATCACGATCGAGGTTATGAAAATCGGGGAGGGGCCTGATCCCTGGGGCGGCTACCGCGTCGGTTTCACGGGTACTACCAAAATCGCCCTGTCCGATTACGGCATCACCAAGTTTCTCGGCAAGAAATCAACCGAGGTCGAACTCGTTCTTGATATCGAGGGTGTCAGGAAAAACGACAACCCGGTTCACTGACCGGCGGCGGCTGCCTTTTCATGCGTGGCCGCACGTTTGCCGCGCAGCAGGTTCAGGCTCGCCAGGAAAAGGATCATGAGCGAGGCCCAGGCAAGCCAGTGCGGGACCAGGTGCTCACTCGCGGCCAGTTCCGCCCGGATGGCAATACCATTTGTCTCCAGGAACCAGTCGAGCAATAGCCCGCCGGCGATGGCGGTGACTGCGACTCCGGCAAGGTAGGCAAACAGGGCGCGCTGGCCGAGTTCTCTGCGGATAATCCCCATGCTGCCAATGTTGCTTGCCGGCCCTGCCAGCAGAAAGACGAGCACCGTGCCCGGCGAGATGCCGGCCAGCAGTAAACCGGTGGCGATCGGCGTCGATGCCGTCGCACAGACGTACATCGGAACGCTCACTGCGATCATTACGAGCATTGCTACAAGACCGCTGCCCCAGCGCGCCAGGAAATCCGGCGGCAGCCAGGTCGCCACCGCGGCCGAAAAGAGCAGTCCGATACAGAGCCAGAAAAGGATCCCGCCCAGCAGGTCCGTAAAAGCGAATCGAATTCCCGAGAACCAGTTCTCCTTTCCGTGCGGTGCCGTTTGCGTGTTGCAGCAGGAGGATTTTTCAGTATCCGATGAGCAGCAGGCATTCTCCTGGCTGACGGGAATCACTGGGGGCGGTGTGCAGCACTCCGATCCCGTATTGCAGCCGGTTTCCCGCCCGGATCGCTCTTCGGGAGCTGTTTCGATGTTGCTCCTGCCAACGAGAATGCCGGCAGTAATGGCCGAGATCACGGCGGCAATCGGGCGCACGATCGCCATGACCGGACCGAGCATGGCCCAGGTGACAGAGATCGAGTCGACACCGGTCTCTGGCGTTGAAACCAGGAAGGCGACCGTCGAGGATTTCGACGCTCCTGCGCGACGCAGGCCGAGTGCTGCCGGAATGACGCCACAGGAGCAGAGCGGCAGCGGCGCACCGATCAGCGCGGCCTTGATCACCGGGAGCAGTCCTTCCCCCTGCAGGTGCCTCTCGAGCAGTCGCTCCGGCATCAGTGTCTTGATCAGTCCGCCGATTACGAGCCCGAGCAGGAGCCAGGGCGCTGCATCCAGTGCCAGTTCGAGGAGATTGTTCAGAAAGCTGCTCATGAATCTCTGGTTCGGATGTTTACTCTCTTTACGGGATCCGGAGAGCCCGCAGCGCAAGCCTGCCGGGGTTATCAGGGCCGGGGCAGGAACCTTGCCACTATTCTAGACCCTGTTGTTTGATTCAGGGTCGAGGGATGGCCTGCAATTCCTGTTGTTATTCGGCCAGTACCACCTTTTTCACGTATACTGAACGCCATTGAGCCGGGGGTGCACGCACACACTGCGAGCTGAGAGAGTCCCTTGGAACCTGATCCAGATGATGCTGGCGTAGGGAGGCTTCTTCGGGCGTTCACCCGTGCGCTTCCACTGCCGCAGCGGGAGGAAGCATGAGCGCAATACCAGAAGATTTTATCAAGAAGACCTCGGAACTCTCCGGGGAAGTCACCCGTCCCTTTGCCAATTCGCGCAAGATTCATGTCGAGGGATCGCGACCCGATATTCGCGTGCCGATGCGCGAGGTTGAGCAGACACCGACAACGACCAACGGAACCAACGAGCCTAACCCGCCCATTTATGTCTACGATACCTCGGGGCCTTACGGTGATCCGGCCGTAAAGATCGACCTGCTCAAGGGTTTGCCTGATGTGCGTGCCGACTGGATTCTCGAACGTGACGATACAGAGCTGCTGGCCGGGCCGACATCCGAGTTCGGCAAGGAGCGGCAGAGCGATCCCGAGCTTGCCAACCTGCGCTTCGAGCATATCCGTCCTCCGCGTCGTGCGAAGGCCGGCAGCAACGTTACCCAGATGCACTATGCGCGCCAGGGCATCATCACCCCTGAAATGGAATATGTTGCCATTCGCGAAAACCAGAAGCTCGACGAGATGCGTAATGATCCTCGCTACGCACAGCTTTTGAAGCAGCATGCCGGCCAGAGTTTCGGCGCCAGCCTGCCGGACGCAATCACGCCGGAATTTGTGCG
>JARFQQ010000163.1 GCA_029287695.1 Gammaproteobacteria bacterium
GAAGAGGTCATCCGGCAGGGCCTCCCTGATGCGTCGCTCCAGGCTTCCATCCTTCCATGAAAAAAGGAGATTCACGGCAACGGCACGAGGCTGCTTCTGACTGACACATTGTCGAAGCTCCTCGAGATCCACCCCGGTCAGGGGGTCGATGACCCGGCCGCACGCATCGAGCCGCCCGCCGGTTTCGACACAGAGGTCCGCGGGCACCGGCGGTGACAGGATCTCCGGCTGGAGATTGTAGAGCTCCGGGCGCGACTGGCGACCGATGGTCAGAAGGTCGCCGAATCCCCGGTTGGTTATAAACAGTGTCCTGACCCCCTTGCCCTCGAGCGCAGCATTTGTTGCAACAGTCGAGCCGTGAACGAGGCGCAGCCCCTCGTCCGGGATGTCGAGGTCACGGATGCCCCGGAGGATGGCGCGCTCGGGTGCATCCGGCGTCGACAGCACCTTGTGGATGCGCAGCTGCACTCCATCGTAGAACACAAAATCTGTAAAGGTTCCGCCGGTATCGACGCCGAGAAAGTTCACACGGGAATTGATGCTTTTTTGTAACATCGGGCATTCTGCATGCTCACCACATTCGAGACAAGATGCCGGAACTGCCTGAAGTCGAAACCACGCGCCGCGGAATCGAGCCCCACGTTATCAACAGAAGGGTCAGCGCTGTGACTGTGCACCAGCCGAAGCTTCGCTATCCTGTCGCAACAGACCTGTCCCGCAGGCTCGAGGGCAAGTCCGTCCGCTCGGTCACGCGCCGGGGAAAATATCTCTTGCTCGATATTGGCAACCTGAAGCTGATGATTCATCTCGGAATGTCCGGCAGCCTTCGCATCACCGGCAGGAGTGAGCCGCTACGCAAACACGATCATCTCGAAATCCGTTTCGGGGAAAAGGTGATGCGCTTTCACGACCCGCGTCGCTTCGGGCTCGTGATGCTCATCGATGGCCCTGCGGAAGCGCATCCGCTGCTGGCATCACTCGGACCGGAACCCCTCTCAGAGGACTTTGATGGAAATTATCTCTACCGGGTATCGCGCAAGCGCAAAGTCGCAATCAAAAACCTGATCATGAACAGCCGTGTCGTCGTCGGTGTCGGAAATATTTATGCCAGCGAGGCACTCTTTCTTGCCGGTATCCATCCGGCAAGGGCTGCAGGCAGGCTTTCCCGCGCTCGTTGCGAAAAACTTGCACTGGCTATCAAGGACGTTCTGGGGAAAGCGATCAGCGAGGGTGGAACGACACTGCGGGATTTCATCCGGGAAGAGGGACAGCCAGGCTATTTTGCACAGCAACTCAATGTCTACGGAAAGAGCGGCAAGGCATGCCCGGCCTGTGGCAAAGCAATCACCAGCCGGGTTATCGGACAGCGCTCAAGCTTCTTTTGTACCCGGTGCCAGAAATGAAAAACGGAGCCTTCCGGCTCCGTTTGACGTGGCACAGACGAGCGCGTGAAACTACTCGTCTGCTGCTGCCGTGATACGCTCGTACTTGGCCATGAGTTCTTCCTGCGACTCCTCGTGCTTCGGATCGACGAGTATGCAGTCAACAGGACAGACCTCGACGCACTGCGACTCTTCATAGTGCCCGACGCACTCGGTGCAGAGGTCCGGATCTATCTCGTAGATTTCGTCGCCCTGGTAGATGGCCCCGTTCGGGCATTCGGGTTCGCAGACATCGCAGTTGATACATTCATCAGTGATATAGAGTGCCATCAGAAAAGCTCCAATGGGTCATTGACCCGTCAAATATTACTATTTGCTAATTATATCGTGCCTGAAGCGCTTTTTTAACTTCAGGGTGCACGAAATCCGAAACGTCCCCACCAAGCCGCGCCACTTCGCGCACAAGGCTCGATGAGATATAGGTGTATTGCTCCGCCGGGGTCAGGAAAACCGTCTCGATATCAGGTGCAAGCCGGCGGTTCATGCCGGCAAGCTGGAATTCATACTCGAAATCCGAAACGGCTCGCAGGCCACGCAGAATAATGCTGGCGCCATTTTGCTTGGCAAACTCGATCAGCAGGTTGCCAAAAGGAACCACCTCAACCCCCGGCAGGTCGGCGAGCACCTTTCGTGCAAGGGCGACACGTTCCTCAACATCACTGACCGGCTGCTTGCCGGCATTCTCGGCAACAGCGACGATCACCTTGTCGAACAGGATACTGGCACGGCGCACGATGTCGCCATGGCCACAGGTGATTGGATCAAATGTCCCGGGGTAAACCGCTGTTTTCAATACCTTCTGCCTGCATGGATAGAGAGACTTGCATCTTGCTTGCTACAGGAGAAAATGACAAGCATTCAGGCCAGTGAATCCATGATTCCGGCCAGTTCGAAATCGCGTTCAGTGATTCCCCCCGCTTCGTGGGTCACCAGGAAGACCTCCACCTTCTTGTAGACATTGCTCCACTCCGGGTGGTGGTTCATCTTCTCTGCATGGATCGCAGCCTGCGTCATGAACCCGAAAGCCTCGACGAAATCCGAAAAGACAAATAGGCGATGCAGCTTGCCGCCATCCAGATGCCAGTCGCTGTCGATTTCTTCAAGTTCCAGACGGATTGCTTCATTTTCCATCGGTTTCATCGGGTTTCTCCGCTTGCTGTTGATGTTCAACCAGTTGCCAGGCATGGCTGGCAAACCAGAAGGGATTCTCGTTGACGGACTCGACACTCAGGCGCAAAGCGCTTTCACGCTTTTCTTCTGTGCCGAGCGCCATGGCCATGGCCGAAGGTGCCGGCATGGGCCCGTCCTGCAGAGCCGGTTCTCCATCCAACCCCGGGATCAGCTGGCGTGCGCCAAGGCGCCAGCCCCTGTCATCGTAAAAAAGCTGCCAGGACGCTTCGACAAGCGCATCGGCGACCTCGAGGTAATCCTTTTGCTTGCTCAATGTTCCCCAGGCACGCAGGCCTTCGGCGACATAGAGATAGTCGGCCAGCGACGCATCACCCGACTCTCCCGGGCCATCGACACGCCTCAGGCTCTTCCCGTCCCATAATGTCAGGCACCAGCGCGCCAGCTCTTCTGCGGCCTCGCGATATTGCTTGTCATCGAAGGCTTCCGCAGCTTCTGAAAAGGCCTTTAGCAACAGGCCATTCCAGGCAGCCAGCTGCTTGGTATCCCTTGGAGGCAAGCGTTTTTCCCGCGCGCTCAGCAGCTTGAGACGCACGGCTTCGGCCTGCTCCGGGTCCAGTCCCTCCCGCCCGGAGACAAAAGGCAACGCCAGTCCGGGCAGCTGGGTGTCAAAGGGGAACTGCCACCAGGCCAGGGCAATCTCCAGCTCCTTCTCATCCAACTGCTCTGCGAGCCCGGAGCGTGACCAGAGGTAGGGGCCACCCTCGTCGCCGGATTCATCGACCGCCGACAGGCTAGCAATATATCCGCCACTCTCCCCCCGCATCCGGCTGCGCACGAAATCGAGCGTGTCCCTGGCGACCATGCCGTAATCCGGCCTGTTCAGAACCTTGGCAGCAAGCAGATAGAGCGAGGCGAGTTGCGCCTGGTTGTAAAGCATCTTTTCATAATGCGGCGTCTCCCAGCCGGGATCGACGGTGTAGCGGAAAAAGCCGCCTGCAATGTGGTCACGCAACCCCTTTCCTGCCATCTGGTCGAGCGTCAGTACCAGGAAATCATGCAACTCCGGGGATGGTTCCCGCTGCTGGAGCCGCAGCAGAACACGCAACTGTGGCGACATCGGGAACTTGTTCTGGTCGCCGAAGCCACCCTGGAGGTCGTCACCCAGCGAGAGTGCCTGTTGACGAAGACTCGCCGCGAGCTTGCCGGCATCCGGTAATTGCGGGGCCGGTGAGGCGGTTTTTGATGCCCGCATGCGTTCAACGATGGCACGTGAAAAGGCAATCGCCTTGTCACGATCACTGTCCCAGAACTCCATCAGCCTGGTCAGCAGTGCATGAAAATCCTCGCGCGGCAGGTAGGTCATGCCGATTAACGGATAGCCGTCCGGTGTCAGGAAGACGTTCAGTGGCCAGCCCGCAGTGCCTTCCGTCGTTTCGGTAAACTCGATCAGCCATGCATCGAGGGCCGGTTGCAACTCGCGGTCAATCTTGATCGGCAGAAACCACTTGTTGAGCATTGCAGCAATTTCAGCATCCTGGTAACTCTCCTGCTGCATGACGTGACACCAGTGGCAGGAGAAGTAACCACTCGAAATAAACAGCAGCCTGCCCTCCTCCTCAGCCTCCTCGAGAGCCGCTTCTCCCCAGTCCCGCCAGTCGACAGGATCATCGCCATGCATGGCGAGATAGGGCGACATGTGGTCCC
>JARFQQ010000185.1 GCA_029287695.1 Gammaproteobacteria bacterium
GAACAAAAGTCACTCGGGTGCGCGCCGACGCGCGCATCAGATTAATCATCGCGAAGCGATTCTAAATATAGATAATGATGAAAGAAGAAATAGTGCTGCCCTTTGCCGCTCTATGACATCCCTGTCACCGCGGCATTAATCTATCCATAGCAGCCAGCACCGCTTTCAAATTGGGTACGCGCCGAAGCGCGCATCCAATAAGACATCGCGGAGCGATCCAACACCCGACACAGATCATGAAAAATCCTTCCTGTGCCCGAAAAGGAAAAATCTGTGCTAATTTCCGGAAATAACAAAAACACCACATAACCAGAGGAGAATCACGATGCAGCAAACCCGCTTCCTGCTCGATCAAAAAGACCTGCCGGACCACTGGTACAACGTCGTGGCTGACATGCCCAACCCGCCGGCGCCCTATCTCGGCCCGGACGGTAATCCCGTGCCGCCGGAGGCGATGCTGCAAATATTTCCCGAGGCCCTAGTGATGCAGGAAGTCTCTGCCGAGCGCTGGATTCCTATTCCGGATGAGGTGCGCGAGGCGCTGACCATGTGGCATCCATCGCCACTTATTCGTGCGACCCGACTCGAAAAGGCGCTCGGCACACCGGCCAAGATCTATTTCAAAAACGAATCGGTCAGCCCGGCCGGCTCCCACAAGCCGAATACTGCCGTCGCCCAGGCGTATTACAACAAGCAGGCGGGCATCAGGCGCCTGACGACCGAGACCGGTGCAGGGCAGTGGGGCTGCTCGCTGTCGCTGGCTGGCCAGATCTTCGGCCTCGACGTGCGCGTCTACATGGTCAAGATCAGTTACGAACAGAAGCCCTACCGGCGCACGCTCATGCGGACATGGGGCGCAGAGGTCTTCGCAAGCCCGACCGACATGACAGAATCCGGTCGGCATATCCTCGCGCAACATCCCGACTCCGATGGTTCGCTCGGCATTGCCATCTCCGAAGCAGTCGAGGAGGCTGCAGGCCGCGACGATACGAATTACGCGCTCGGCTCCGTCCTGAATCATGTGCTGTTGCACCAGACGATTATCGGCCAGGAGGCGAAGAAGCAGCTCGAGATGGCCGGCGACTACCCGGACATGATCTTCTCTCCCTGCGGCGGCGGCTCCTGCTTCGGCGGCATCGCATTCCCTTTCTTCGCCGACAAGGCAGCCGGCAAGGACGTCACGCTCGTCGCGGTCGAGCCGAGTTCCTGCCCGTCACTGACCAAGGGTGTCTACGCCTATGACGTCGGCGACACTGAGGGGCTGACGCCGCTCATGAAGATGTACACCCTCGGCCACGATTTCATGCCACCGGGCATCCACGCCGGTGGTCTGCGCTACCACGGCGAATCAGCGCTGATCAGCCAGCTCTATGACGAGGGGCTCATCAATGCCATCGCCGTGCCGCAGACAGAGACATTCGAGGCCGGCGTTCTTTTCGCACGCACCGAGGGCATCGTGCCTGCACCCGAATCCTGCCATGCCGTCGCAGGCGCCATCCGCGAAGCCAGGCGCTGCAAGGAGACCGGCGAGGCCAAGACGCTGCTCTTCAACCTCTCGGGTCATGGTCACTTCGACATGAGTGCCTACGAGCGCTATCTGGACGGCGAACTGAAAGACTTCGACTACCCGGCAGAGGCCATCGCCGAGTCGTTGCAACACTTGCCCAAGGTCGGCTGATCCGGAAACATCGAGATGACCAGTATCGGCACCCCGCTCTCCCCCTCGGCCACACGCGTGCTTTTCTGCGGTGGCGGCGAACTCGGCAAGGAGGTCGTCATTGAACTGCAGCGGCTTGGCGCCGAGGTCATCGTGGTCGACCGTTATGCCAACGCGCCGGCGATGCAGGTTGCCCACCGGAGCCATGCGATCAACATGCTCGACGGCGAAGCGCTGCGCGCGGTCATCGAGGCGGAGAAACCGGATTATATCGTTCCCGAGATCGAGGCCATTGCGACCGATACGCTCGTAGGACTCGAGAGCGAGGGCTATACCGTGATACCGACAGCGCAAGCCGCGAGGCTCACCATGAACCGCGAGGGTATCCGCCGCCTCGCAGCCGAGGAACTGGGTCTGCCGACATCGCCCTACCGCTTCGCAACCTCGCGCGAGGAGTTCGACGCAGCCATTGCGGAGATCGGCATCCCCTGTGTCGTCAAGCCGATCATGAGCTCGTCGGGCAAGGGGCAAAGCACGATCCGCTCTGCAGCGGATATCGATCATGCCTGGGAGTATGCCCGGGAGGGTGGACGCGCGGGTGCCGGCAAGGTAATCATTGAGGGTTTTGTCGATTTCGATTACGAAATCACCCAACTGACGGTCCGTCATGCCGGTGGCACGCACTTTTGCAAACCGGTGGGCCATGTGCAGATCGGCGGCGACTACCGCCAGTCCTGGCAGCCGCAGCCGATGAGCGAGACAGCGCTGGCAAAGGCGCGGGAGATCGCGGCGAAGATCACTGGCGCGCTGGGTGGACGCGGCATCTTCGGGGTCGAACTCTTTATCAGGGGCGATGAGGTCATCTTCAGCGAGGTTTCGCCACGCCCCCACGACACCGGCATGGTCACCATGATCTCCCAGGACCTGTCGCAATTTGCATTGCACGCGCGCGCAATTCTCGGCCTGCCGATCCCGAACATCCATTTCCACGGTCCGTCTGCCAGCAGCGTGATTCTCGTCGAGGGCAGCTCGCAACAGGTGACCTTCGAGAATCTCGAGGCCGTGCTGGCCGAGCCCGACACCCAGCTACGGCTTTTCGGCAAGCCGGAGGTCGATGGCGAGCGCCGAATGGGCGTCGTGCTTGCTCGCGGCGAGACGGTCGACGAGGCGCTTCAGAAGGCGAAGAAAGCCTCGGAAAGCGCCGTGATCAGACTCTGAAGTCTCCAGGGGCCGGGGGCAATCTGACTCCGCCCCCTGTTCGTTTTGATGCGTGCATCAAAATCAAATCATCGCAAAGCGCAACAGAAAGAAAGCCGTCACGCAGTGACAGAAACTAATCCTTGTCGCCCCGCTCGATGATGATCCCGACACCGTCCGAGCCGCGCACGGCACCCTTCTTGTTCAGCGTCAGTCGAACCCAGGGCACCGAGAATTCCTCGCGGATCACGCGGCAGATCTCCTCGGCGAGGGTCTCCACGAGCTGGAACTCGCTCTGTTCGACGAACTGTATCAGCCGTTTGGCAACTGCCTTGTAATTGAGGGTATCGTTGATGTGGTCTGTCGCTGCGGCCCTGGCGATATCGGTTCCCATTTCAATATCGAGCACGACTGTCTGACGGATCTGGCGTTCCCACTGATAAATTCCGATGACAGTATCGATCCGAAGCTCTTTCAGGAATACAATGTCCATCTATTGATTATGCGTTACGTTTGCGACACCGGCAGCATACTGAAACCGGCAGCGAGCGCCAACCGGACAAACCCATGGTATTTGGATTCGGCAAGAAGAAACAGCCAGGCGACACCCTCCCTGATCACGATAGCGAAGCGGAACAGGCCGCCCCCCCGCAGCCGGACGAGGCCCCGGGGCAGGGTATGTTCGCGCGTCTCAGGGAGAAGCTCGGACGGACGCGCAGCAACCTGACAGACGGGCTCGCAAGCCTGCTACTCGGTCGCAAACAGATCGACGACGAGCTGCTGGAGGAACTCGAAACCCTGCTGCTGACGGCGGATGTGGGCATCGAGGCCACGCAGCGCATCATTGGCGATATCACCGCGAAGGTGAAGCGCAGGGAACTCTCCGATCCGGAAAAGCTCAATGGCGTACTGAAGCAGGAGCTTGCGCAGATCCTGGCAGATGCAAAGGCCCCCGAGAAACAGCCATCCGGGGAGAGGCCACGGGTCATTCTCATGGTGGGCATCAATGGCGCCGGCAAAACCACGACCATTGGCAAGCTTGCCAGGAAGTACCAGGCTGATGGCAAGAGTGTCATGCTCGCTGCCGGTGATACTTTCCGTGCAGCGGCCGTCGAGCAGCTCCAGGTCTGGGGCGAACGCAACAGTGTTCCTGTCATTGCGCAGCACACCGGGGCCGACAGCGCCTCGGTCATCTATGACGCCGTCGAGGCGGCGACAGCTCGCAAGGCAGATCTGCTCATCGCCGATACGGCCGGGCGCCTGCATACCAAGACGAATCTCATGGAGGAGCTTGCGAAAATCGTGCGGGTCATGAAGAAGGTCGATCCGGAGGCGCCGCACGAGGTGATGCTCGTAGTCGATGGTGGTACGGGACAGAACGCGTTGCAGCAGGCGATCCAGTTCAACGAAGCGGTCGGCCTCACAGGCATCACCATCACCAAGCTCGATGGTACGGCAAAGGGCGGTATCCTTTTCGCCATTGCCGACAAGCTCAAGGTGCCGATTCGCTACATCGGTGTCGGTGAGGGCATCGATGACCTGCGCCCGTTCGATGCCGGCGAATTCATCGACGCCCTGTTCGAGGCATGATTCAGTTCGACAATGTCAGCAAGCGATTTTCCGGTGGCAACTACGGCCTGTCGGATATCAGTCTGCAGATCGAGAATGGCGCCATGGCTTTCGTCACGGGACACTCGGGCGCCGGCAAGAGCACCCTGCTGAGACTCATCGCATTGCTCGAACGTCCAACGCGCGGGCAGTTGCTGATCGACGGCCGTAATATCGGCCGCCTGCCGGACAGGGATGTTCCCGCCCACCGCCGGCGTGTTGGCCTGATCTTCCAGGATCACCGCCTGCTCAACGATCGCTCCGTCTTCGAGAATGTCGCCCTGCCATTACATGTGGCCGGGGTTTCCGTGCGCGAGGTCGGCAGGCGTGTACGCGCTGCACTCGACAAGGTCGGCCTGCTCAAGAAAGAGAAGAGCTTGCCGCTGACGCTCTCGGGCGGAGAGCAGCAGCGTGTCGGCATCGCGCGTGCAATTGTCTCGCGCCCGCCGATCCTGCTGGCCGATGAGCCAACGGGCAATCTCGACCCGGAACTGTCGCGGGAAATCATGGAACTCTTCCTGGCGTTCAACCAGGTTGGTATTACCATGCTGATCGCTTCACATGACCTCGA
>JARFQQ010000036.1 GCA_029287695.1 Gammaproteobacteria bacterium
GCGACGGCCATGCTCGGCGGAATATTACTGGTTGCCGCCGATCTGCTGTCGCGCACACTGATCGCACCGCGCATGGTTCCTGCCGGCGTCTTCATGACGCTGCTCGGAGTTCCTCTCTTTCTCTACCTGATCCGCAGACAATCATGACGCCACTGATTGAATGTCACAGGGTGTGCCTGAAGGCCGGGTCGACACAACTGACACGTGAACTTGACTGGAAACTCTTGCCGGGAGAGTGCTGGGGCGTGCTCGGCCCCAATGGCAGCGGTAAAACGACACTGCTGCAGGCCCTTGCCGGGCTGCATCCGGTCTCAGGGGGCGAGATTCGGCTCTGCGGGACAGCTGTTGACAAGATGCCGCGAAGAACAATCGCCCGACATGCGGGACTCCTGTTCCAGGAAACACACTACCCCTTCCCCATGGATGTTCGTGAGCTGGTCCTGGCCGGGCGCTATGCCTGGCAAGGCTGGAGCGGGTCAAGCAGCGAGGCTGATGAGCAGATTTCAGCCACTGCCCTGGCTGCCATGCGTCTCGAGAGACTGGCTGACCGGCCCGTGAATACACTCTCGGGAGGCGAAAGGCGCAGGGTGGCGCTGGCGACACTCCTGTCGCAGCAAGCCAGAGTCCAGCTGCTCGACGAGCCGGAGAATCATCTCGATCCGGGAGTGCGACTCAAGCTGCTGGAGGGTTTTGTCCAACAGCTCGACAGCCGCAATCAGGCGACGGTCATGGTCCTGCATGAACCGGCACTGGCCGTACGGCTCTGTACACACCTGTTGCTGCTCTTCGCCGACGGCAGCTACGAAAAGGGGCAAACCGGACAGGTTGCCACAGAGGCCAGTCTGACACGCCTTTATGGAACGCCCTTTCATGCAGTGCGCGCTGGCGAGGTGCTGCTTTTCTATCCGGGCTGACGCTTGCACAAAGGACGGCTGTCAGGCTGCTCGACTGCATCGGCGATCGCATTGACCAGGTCTCCCAGTTCTTCGGGCGTGAGTGCCTGCATGATCTTGTGGAGCAGTTCCGGAGAAACATCCGCGTAGACGCTCGTCCCGTTCATGAGGTTCACGACGACACCGGCGGAACCGAAATTCTCGCTATCCTCCTGTGTGCCCGAGTCGTACAGCTGCTGGTCGAGATCGAACATCTCATCGTAGAAAGCATCGATACGGTCTGCTGTTTCATCATCCACGCTCTCTTCCTCCAGCGTGACGAGCAAGGACTCTCCGGTATCGCGGTTGCCTGCAGAAAGACCCAGCCCTGTCAGGAAGCTGTTGAAACGGCGGACGGGTTCCTCATGAAAAAATACGTACTCAAGCATAGTGACCTCGAACTGTTTCAGATCATTGTGAGGGCATGCAATCTGTCTGACAATCAGGCATTGATATGGTCAAATAACTGCAGAAAATCATCACCAGGAATCGTCATGAAAACAGTCAGGACCACCCCTTTCGATGACCAGCGCCCGGGCACATCCGGACTCAGGAAAAAAGTTGCTGTCTTTCGCAAGGCGCACTATCTCGAGAATTTCGTCCAGTCGATCTTCGAGGCTTATCCAAAGCTTCGGGGTGGAACACTGGTGCTCGGCGGTGACGGCCGCTTTCACAATCGCGAAGCGATCCAGGTCATCCTGAGAATGGCATCAGCCAATGGCATCAGCCGTGTGATCGTCGGCCGGGGGGGCATCCTCTCGACGCCGGCTGTCTCGCATCTGATCCGTAAATATCGTACCCGCGGCGGTATCGTTCTGTCAGCCAGTCACAATCCCGGCGGGCCCGATGGAGACTTCGGTATCAAGCTCAACATCGACAACGGCGGGCCTGCGCCGGAACAGATCACCGAGGCGATTTTCGATTTCAGCAAACAGATCGCTGAATATCGCATTGCAGAGACAGACGATATCGACCTGGATGATATCGGTGATTACGAAATCAACGAGATGCAGATTTCCGTCATCGATCCTGTCGATGATTACGCGGAATTGATGGGTTCACTGTTCGATTTCGATGCCATTCGCGGCCTGATTGCCAAACCGGATTTCAGCATGGCGTTCGATGCAATGCATGCTGTCACCGGTCCCTATGCAAAGCGAATCTTCGAGGAAATCCTCGGTGCGCCTGAAGGGACAGTCATGAACGGCGTGCCGCTCGAGGACTTCGGTGGTGGTCATCCGGATCCGAATCTCGTTCATGCGGCAACACTGGTTGCCCGGACGAAAGGCGATAAGGGTCTGGATTTTGCAGCCGCCTCGGACGGTGATGGCGATCGCAACATGATTCTTGGTAAAAACGCCTTTGTCACCCCGAGCGACAGCCTTGCGATTCTTGCCGCCAACGCACATCTCGTGCCCGGTTACGCCGGAGGCGTTAGTGGCATTGCCCGCTCAATGCCGACGAGCCAGGCCAGCGACAAGGTCGCCGAGGTGCTCGGGCTGAATGCATACGAGACACCCACAGGCTGGAAATTTTTCGGAAACCTCATGGATGCGGACCTCGTGACATTTTGTGGCGAGGAGAGCTTCGGTACCAGTTCCAGCCATGTGCGCGAGAAGGACGGGCTCTGGGCCGTTCTCTTCTGGCTGAACCTGCTCGCGGCCACGGGCCTGTCGGTGCAAGCGATACTCGACAGGCACTGGGAGCGATTCGGGCGCCATTACTACACACGCTACGACTACGAGGAAATCGATTCGGAATCTGCCGGCGGACTGATGCAAGACCTCGAGTCAAGACTTGCCGATCTCGAGGGCACAAGCCATGGGGGGATGCGGGTCAGCATGGCAGACAATTTCAGTTACACCGATCCCGTCGATCACAGCACCTCTTCCGGACAGGGAATCCGCGTGTTGTTCGAAAACGGCTCGCGCATTGTCTTCCGCCTTTCAGGCACTGGCACAAGTGGCGCCACGCTGCGCGTTTACATGGAAACCTATGAGAATGATCCGCAACGCCAGCATCGCGACACCGCAGAGGTCATGCAGCCATTCGTCGAGATTGCCTCCGAACTGGCCGGGATAGAGCAGCGCACGGGCAGGACAGAACCGACGGTCATCACCTGAAACTGGCGCCTTCAATTGCCGGTTCGGGTGTGAATCTGCAGCTCTGGTCGCGGGCATGCATTCATGCCCGGCCGCAGCCAGTCACCGAAAAGAAGCCGCGGCCTTCACCACAGGCTGTGTCAAGGCGTTGCTAGAAATTCAGGAATGAATTGAGCAAATCATTGGTGGCTGGTGACTGCAGCTGTTCATTTTGCGCAGCACGAATCACCGGGTTGGATTCCTGGCGAATAAGATCCACGAGAATACGCGCGGCTTCACGTGACTCGATCTCTTCAACCTTCTCCTCCTCGAGAATCTTCTCTGCAAGGTCGTCATTTTCCTCGTCAGCTTTTGAGAGAGGATCGAGTCCCAGGGAGCGGCGATAACTGTTGCGCAGATTGCGTCGATCGGCATCTCTCCCTTTCCATTCGCGCTGGCGCTTGTCGTAATTGAGTGATACGAGCTTCTCACTCTTCAGTCTCTCGATAAGCTCTGTTTCACCGCGCAGGTAGTCAAAGCCGCTGTCTGATGCTATGCGGCGCTCATGTGCAGCAAGCACCGGGGCAAGATTGCCGACTTGCCAGCCATTGTAGGTGGCAGCGGGAATTTTGGCCCAGGGCAGCGCATTGTCGTAGGAACGCTCGCCATAGTCGTCGTCTTCCATGGAGGGGAAAAGAACATCCGGGATCACGCCCTTGTGTTGCGTGCTTCCTCCATTGACCCGGAAGAACTGGGCTATTGTCATGCGCAGGCGTCCCATGTCCGAGCCGCTCGAGATGTAATTGCTCAGGTCGATCAGTTGCTGCACAGTGCCCTTGCCGAATGTGGGCTCACCGACCAGCACACCCCTGCCGTAATCCTGGATTGCGCCTGCAAAGATTTCGGAGGCAGACGCGCTGTTGCGATTGACCATGACCACGAGAGGTCCCCTGTAGACCATTTGCGGATCCGGGTCGATTTCCGACTCGATTTCACCGCTGTAGTCGCGGATCTGAACGACAGGCCCTTTCTCGATGAAGAGTCCGGTCAGTTCGGTCGCTTCCGTGAGCGAACCACCGCCGTTGTTACGCAGGTCGATGACGATGCCGTCGACCTGTTCGCTGTCGAGTTTTTCGAGGATTTCACGGACATCGCGTGTCGTACTGCGAAAATCCTCGTTGCCGCGACTTGCGCCCTGGAAGTCCCTGTAAAAGGCCGGAATCTCGATAACGGCGATTTTCTTTCCCTGCAGCGAAGGGTCGTCTTCGATGATTGAGTACTTCGCTGCCTGTTCCTCGAGTTTGATCTTGTCACGGACGATGAGCACTTCACTGGCCGCGCCGCTGTTACCGGCCTTTTTGGGGATAACGTTGAGGCGAACGACACTCCCTTTGCGGCCACGAATTTTCTCGACCACTTTTTGCAGACGCCACCCGACGACATCGATCATCTCGCCATTTTTCCCCTGGGCGACACCGATGATTTTGTCCCCTGCCCTGAGCTTCCCGGACTTATCGGCCGGTCCGCCTTTGACAACTTTCTGGATAACGGTGTGGTCGTTATCGCTGCGGAGCACGGCGCCTATGCCCTGCAGGGAGAGACGCATACTGATATCGAAGTTTTCGGCATTGTGCGGCAGCATATAGCCGGTGTGTGGTTCCAGTGCGACCGCGTACGCATTCATGAAGGTCTGGAAAACATCGTTCGATGTCATCTGCTGGGTCCGGTGCAACAGACTCTCGTAGCGTTTCGTGAGCTGTTCGCGTATGTCATCGTCGTCCTTGTCAGCAAGCTTCAGCACGATGGTGTCGTTGATGATGCGCTTGCGCCAGAGATCATCGAGAGCGGCGCGTGTCGGGGACCACTCGGTATCCTCTCTGTCAACGAGGTAGGTTTCATCAGACCTGATATCAACAGGTCCCGAGATGAGCGACAGGGCGTGCGAGACGCGTTCCTCGACACGTTGACGATAGAGTTTGAAGATAGTGAATGCATTATCCAGACGGGCATGACGGATGTCGTCATCGAATGTGCTTGCATACTGTTTCTCGAATTGCCGGATGTCTGTTGCCGTGAAGAAGCTCTTGTTGGGATCGAGGGTCTTCAGGTACTGCCGGAGTATTTCCCCGGACAGGTCATTGTCGAGCGTATGTTTTTTGTAGTGGTACTGCTCGATCACCTTTCTCGAGATCAGAATCGTTTTCTGATGCTGTTGTGTCGGTCTCAGGTCGTCGAGAGGAACAGGTTCGACACTCGCAACGAGATGCGCCGGCAGGGAGAGCGTGGCTATGGCAATTGCCAGGAGGAGTGTCTTCATGTGTTTGTACAGTTGCATGTGCGTGCTTACCTCAGGCCCCGGTGACAAAAACCGGACCGGTGTGCTTGTCCAGGGCGAATGCAATTTGGTTGAGTCTAGCACAGCGGGAGTGGTGGCAGGTGTACACGATAAAAATTATACCTTTAGAATCAGTTGCTTCGATTGAATAGTTAACCAGTCTTATCTCGAACAAAAGCAGAACAGAAGCCCATGCCTGTCCGACAATGATATGAAAGGATCGTTCAGACGGACAATTCAGCCGTCATGCCTGGAGGTGTGGGCATAAACGCCTGTTTTCAATGAATTCCGTCAACAGCATGCATCCGCAGGGAAGCAATCCCCCGGAGTGTTCGTTTCCCGGGGGATCACCCCGGAGTGACAGCGAGATTATCGATCAACCGCGTGGAACCGAGCCTGGCGGCGGCAAGAATGACAAGTTCGTCGGAGCCTGCGAGTGGAATCGAGAGTGTTCCGGCATCACGTATAGAAAAATAATCGACCTCGAAGCCGGCAACAGCAAGTACGTCGACAGCCCGGGCCTCGAGACCTTCGAAATCGCTGTTACCCTGCATCAGGGCTGTTTGCGTCTCCTCGAGCATGGCGTGGAGTTTCGGTGCGACCCTGCGCTGATCCTCGCTCAGGTAGGCATTGCGTGAACTCATTGCCAGGCCATCGCTCTCACGAACAGTCGGGTAGCTGATAATTTCGACTGGCATCGCGAGATCCCTGACCATCTGGCGGATGACAAGCAGTTGCTGGTAATCTTTCTCGCCGAAAAGGGCGACATCAGGCTGCGCCATGTTGAAGAGTTTGCAGACAATGGTGGCAACACCCGCAAAATGGCCAGGTCGCGATGCGCCACAGAGGATATCGGAGAGACCCGGCACCTCGACGCGTGTCTGTTCGGACAGCGGGAGTGGATACATCTCTTCGACCCCGGGAGCGAACAGGAGACTTGCATGATGTGTCTCGAGTAACTGCCTGTCCCGTTCGAGCGTGCGCGGGTAGTTAGCATAGTCCTCGCCCTTGCCAAATTGCATCGGGTTCACAAAGATACTGGCAAGGACACGATCAGCATATTTGCGAGCCTCGTCGATGAGTGCGAGGTGGCCATCGTGGAGATTTCCCATGGTCGGGACAAAGCCGACAGTGAGGCCATCCCGATGCCACTTTGCCACCTGTTCGCGCAGGTCGTTGACAGTATGCACGACCTTCATGTGAAACAGTGATCTGCGGTTGGGAAACTCCCCGACTTGACGGCTTTGACATACCTGCGGATGGCTTCCTCGATGGTGTCTGCGTCTTCCATGAAGTTATGCACGAACTTCGGAAGTTTGCCCGGCGTAATACCGAGAATATCCTGGAGCACAAGGACCTGGGCATCCGTCTCCCTGCCGGCGCCGATCCCGATGACCGGAATATCGAGAGCGCGCGTGATTTCTGTCGCCAGTATTTGTGGTACACACTCCAGAACAAGCAGTTGCGCACCGGCGTTTTGCAGGTTCATGGCATCACGCAACATCTCGTCAGCCTGCTGCTGATTACGCCCCTGAACCAGGTAGCCTCCGAGTTTATGCACCGACTGTGGCTGGAGACCTAGGTGTGCACAAACAGCAACGCCGTTTTCTGTCAGCGCATGCACAGCAGCCAGTTGTTGACCACCACCCTCGAGCTTGACCATCTGTGCCCCGCCCTGCTGGATCAGTGCCTCAGCGGTCTCGATTGCCCTTTCGACGCTGGCATAGCTCAGGAACGGCATATCAGCCATGAGCAGGCACCGTTGTCGTGCACGCGCGACGCACGCCGTGTGATAGACCATCTCGTCGACTGTGACCTGCAGCGTGCTCTCCTTGCCCTGCATGACCATGCCGAGTGAGTCCCCAACGAGGATCACGTCGACGCCGGCAGCCTCGACAACATGGGTAAAGGTAGCGTCATAGCAGGTCAGCACCGCGATTTTTTCGCCGCGTGCCTTCATGTCACCAAGTGTCTTGACTGTCACCTCTTGCATTCGTGTTCGCCTATTTTTCAAACAGTGCCATCGATTCAACATGTGCGGTGTGTGGAAACATATCCATGACACCAGCCCTGATCAAGCGATAGCCGTGGTGATTGACAAGTTCTGCTGCATCACGGGCAAGCGTTCCCGGATAACAACTCACGTAGAGGACCCGTGATGCGCCAGTCGCTGCGATGAGTGGCATCATCTCGAAGGCCCCGCTGCGTGGAGGATCGAGCAGCACCGCATCATAATGCTGGCGTGTCCACCGGGCATGCTCGATCGACTCATAGAGATTGGCGACATGATAGCTGACATTGCCGATGCCATTCTTCTCCATGTTCTCCCTCGCCCTCCGCACCAGTGCAGCGTCTCCCTCGATGCCCGTGACATGCCGTGCGCGTCTCGCAAGAGGCAGTGTGAAATTGCCGATGCCGCAAAAGAGATCGAGTATCGACTCCTCCCCGGAGGGACGCAACCAGGCCATGGCCTGGTCGATCATCTTGCGATTGATTGCGCTGTTGACCTGGGTGAAATCGTTCGGAAGAAAATCAAAACGCAGCTTTTCTTCGGGCAGCGTATAAAAGAGCTGCAGCGGCTCCGCCAGAGGTCGTACGCTGTCAGGCCCCGCTTCCTGAACATAGGGTACCCAGTGATAGCGATCGCAAAATGCGACAAGCCTGTCAGTCTCTTCTGGCAACAGCGGCTCGAGTAGTCTGAATATCAGGATCATGCCATCGTCGCCAATAGCAAGCTCAATCTGCGGAATTCTGTCGCGAATCGAGAGCGTCTCGATGAATTCAGCAAGGGGTCTGAGATTTTGCCCGACAGCAGGATGCAGCACCGGGCAGCGATCCATGTCTGTGATGAATGAAGAGCCACGCTCGCGGAAACCGATCAGTACCTTCTGCTTGGCCGCGACATACTTGACGCCAAGCCGCGCCTTGCGGCGGTAACCGACCGTGG
>JARFQQ010000131.1 GCA_029287695.1 Gammaproteobacteria bacterium
GGCCAGAGGTGCTCCGGTTCACGCGTGAGCCTGACCTTTGCCGGGAGTGTAAGGCCATCTTTCAACATCAGGCCCTGTCGAAGTTTTTCGAGTGCCTGCGGGGCAGGGATGCCTTCAACCTGTACGAGATAGGTCTTCCACTTCTTGAATTTCGGGTGGCTCAGTCGATGCTGCAGCCTGCCATCGTCGGTCAACAGCAACAGCCCTTCACTGTCCCGGTCAAGGCGTCCTGCCGGGTAGACGCCCGGTATGTCGATATAGTCCGCCAGCCCGGGATGGCCGTTTCCCGGCGTGAACTGGCTGAGTACACCCCAAGGCTTGTTAAAGAGGATCAGCTTGTGCATTACCCTATGTTAGAATCTCGCCTGATTCTTTTATACAGCTTAGTGGAGGATGCAATCCATGGCTTTCGACAAAATCGAAATTCCGGCGGAAGGCGAGAAGATCACCGTCAACAGCGACTTTTCGCTGAATGTCCCGGATAAGCCTGTCATTCCCTTTATCGAGGGTGATGGTATCGGCGTTGATGTCTCGCCTGTCATGCAGAAGGTTGTGGATGCAGCCGTGGAGAAGGCCTATGGCGGTTCCCGCAAGATCGCCTGGATGGAGGTCTATGCCGGGGAGAAATCCACCCGCGTCTACGGCAGCGATATCTGGTTGCCGGGGGAGACGCTCGAGGCGGTACGCGACTATGTCGTCTCCATCAAGGGGCCGCTAACCACGCCTGTCGGGGGCGGAATTCGTTCCCTCAACGTGGCCTTGCGCCAGGAACTCGATCTCTATGTCTGCCTGCGCCCGATCCGCTACTTCGACGGAACCCCGAGTCCGCTCAGGGAGCCGGAGAAGACCGACATGGTCATCTTTCGCGAGAACTCCGAGGATATCTACGCGGGTGTCGAGTGGGCGTCCGGTACGCCTGAAGCGAAGAAGATTATCGATTTCCTTATCAACGAGATGGGCGTCACCAAGATCCGTTTCCCCGAAACCTCCGGCATCGGTATCAAGCCGGTATCCCGCGAAGGCACGGAGCGCCTGGTGCGCAAGGCACTCCAGTATGTCATTGATAATGACAGGAAGAGCCTGACCCTTGTGCACAAGGGAAATATCATGAAATTCACGGAGGGCGCCTTCAAGGACTGGGGCTATGAGCTTGCGAAGAGCGAGTTCGGTGCGACCGAGCTTGACGGCGGTCCCTGGTGTACCCTGGT
Source organism: Gammaproteobacteria bacterium (assembly GCA_029287695.1). Lineage (GTDB taxonomy): Bacteria > Pseudomonadota > Gammaproteobacteria > Chromatiales > Chromatiaceae > Sva-25. The sequence continues at coordinate 1,209 of JARFQQ010000131.1, forward strand.
GAATCCGAAGAGCGGCAATACCATCACCATCAATGACGTCATTGCCGACAACTTTCTGCAGCAGATCATCCTGCGTCCCCAGGACTATGATGTCATCGCGACCATGAACCTCAATGGCGACTACATATCCGATGCGCTGGCTGCGCAGGTTGGTGGTATCGGCATCGCGCCCGGTGCAAACCTCTCCGATACGGTCGCCATGTTCGAGGCTACCCACGGTACAGCGCCCAAGTACGCAGGTCTTGACAAGGTCAACCCGAGTTCAGTGATCCTCTCGGCCGAGATGATGCTGCGTCACTTGGGCTGGACAGAGGCGGCCGACCTCATCATCAGCGGGATTTCTGCGGCCATCTCCGCGAAAACGGTGACTTATGACCTGGCGCGCCTCATGGACAATCCGACCGAACTCAGCTGCTCCGGTTTCGGCGAGGCCGTGATCTCCGGGATGTGAACTGCCTGACTGAGGTGTGTCCGTAACGCCGGAAGCCCGCATCAAGCGGGCTTCCGTTTTTTCAGGTATTGTGTCTTGCCCCTTCAGGGCAGGACGTGCTGCAGCTCAGCTCATATCCGGCTGGATATTGGTCGCATGCAGCCCCTTGGGACCTTCCGAGATCTCGAAAGCGATTTTCTGACCTTCCTTCAGGGTCTTGAATCCATCCATCTGGATCGACGAAAAATGGATGAAGATATCCTCATCACCCTGGTCGGGTACTACGAAGCCGTACCCCTTGCGATTGTTGAACCACTTGACTGTGCCGGTAGGCATTTTCAATCCTCCTGTTGCCGCATTAAAGATGAATCCGCTTTTTATTGGTTGTTGCGGATCGGGTGCCCCGGTTATTCTTTTTGATGGAAGCCCTCACTTCGTTGCCGGCTTTTTGTCCGGGCCTCAAGCTTGTGACAGGTTTTTTCGCTGGCGAAATATTTCTGGCAGAGGCTGTAGCAAGGTATTGACCAGCGGGTCCGGAGGCTGTGTCGGGCGGGCCTCGCCATGACGGCAGGGCCTTTTTTGGCTGGAGACTTGCGTGTCGCAAAGCTCAGGCTACACCGAATCCAGGACCTCGCCGTGAGGTTTCCCATGTCGTTGAATTATAATACCTCATGAATCCAGGTCAAACAGCAGCAGCTGTTCATGGTCTGAAGGTTTAGCTGTTTTCGAACATGAGAATCCCACCACCGGGATACGTTTGAACTGGCGACGCGTGCCAGTAGAATGGCAGACATACGCCGGTGTGCTTGAAATCATGCTCAAAGCGCACTATTTATTCATTCAACCCGGAGTATCAGTAGACGGTATGTCTTCGCAGGACCATTCGGACCAGGACCTCGCCACGCTGGAGGCGAAGCCAAAGATTAAAAAACCGCCGTTGTACAAGGTCATCCTGCTGAATGATGACTTTACACCGATGGATTTTGTCGTGGACGTGCTGCAGCGCTTCTTTCGCATGGACCAGGAGAAAGCGACCCAGATCATGCTGCATGTCCACACCCGCGGAAAAGGCGTCTGCGGTGTCTTTACCAGGGATGTTGCTGAAACCAAGGTTCAGCAGGTCAACTCCTACTCAAGGGAGCATCAGCACCCGCTGCTATGCGCCCTCGAAGAGGCTTAATCACTCAAACACCAACCGGACAGAGCGGACGAGATAGCCGCAGCTGGTGGGAGAACGGGAACCCGGTATGTTGAACGCAGAACTCGAGCTGACACTGAATCAGGCCTTTAACAGGGCAAACGAGGAGCGTCATGAATTCATGACGGTGGAACACCTGCTGTTTGCCCTGACGGAAAATCCGTCGGCTGCAGAGGTACTGCTCTCCTGTGGTGCGCAGCTGGATGAGCTGCGCAAGCAGATTGCAGCATTTCTCGAGGAAACCACGCCACTGATTCCTACCGACGAGGAGCGCGATCCTCAGCCTACGCTCGGCTTCCAGCGCGTTCTGCAGCGTGCCGTCTACAGTGTCCAGTCTTCCGGCAAGCGTGAGGTCTCCGGTATCAACGTGCTGGTTGCCCTCTTTGGTGAGCAGGAGTCTCATGCTGTCTATCTGCTTGGCCTGCAGGATGTGACCCGGCTTGATGTGGTCAATTACATCTCGCATGGTATTTCGAAGATTCTCGATGACGAGAGCGACGATGCTGATCCCCTCCTGCTCGAGGAGAAGGAGGAAGAGGGTGGCAGGAAAAAGTCTGCGCTCGAACAGTTTTCCGTCAACCTCAACGAGGAAGCTGCGCAGGGGCGCATCGATCCGCTCATCGGGCGGGATCTCGAGGTTGAGCGCTCCATCCAGATCCTCTGCCGCAGGCGCAAGAACAACCCGCTGCTTGTCGGCGAGGCCGGGGTCGGAAAAACAGCCATTGCCGAGGGCATGGCCAAGAAGATTGTCGAGGGTGATGTACCCGAGGTGCTGGCCGATGCGCTGATCTATGCACTCGACCTCGGTGCGCTTGTTGCCGGCACCAAGTACCGTGGCGATTTCGAGCAACGTCTCAAGTCCGTGCTCTCCGAACTCAAGCAGCAGCAGAACGTCATTCTCTTCATCGACGAAATCCATACGATTATCGGCGCCGGCTCGGCCTCGGGGGGCACCATGGACGCCTCGAACCTCCTCAAGCCGGCGCTCGCCTCGGGACAGCTGCGCTGTATCGGTTCGACAACCTACACCGAGTTTCGCAACATTTTTGAAAAGGACAGTGCGCTGGCAAGGCGCTTTCAGAAAATCGACATCAACGAGCCGTCGGTGGAGGAGACGATCGACATTCTCAAGGGGCTCAAAAGCCGCTTCGAGGAACATCACGAGGTCGAGTACAGCCAGGATGCCCTGCGGGCAGCGGCCGAGCTTGCGGAAAAGTACATCAACGAGCGGCATCTGCCCGACAAGGCCATCGATGTTATCGATGAAGCCGGCGCGAGCACGCGTCTCCTTACCGAGGATCAACGCCCCGAGATCATCGGAGTCGAGCATATCGAAAACATTGTCGCGAAAATCGCGCGTATTCCTCCCCGCAAGGTTTCCGAGTCCGATACAGACGCCCTGCGTCATCTCAAGCGTGACCTGCAGGCGGTGATCTATGGACAGGATCCGGCGATCGAGACCCTCACCAACGCCATCGTCATGAATCGATCCGGCCTGGGCACAGAGGATCGGCCGATCGGTTCTTTCCTGTTCACCGGGCCGACCGGCGTGGGCAAGACTGAGGTGACTCGCCAGCTTGCGCGTATCATGGGAATGGAGATGGTGCGCTTCGACATGTCCGAGTACATGGAGCGACACACCGTCTCGCGCCTCATCGGTGCGCCGCCGGGCTATGTCGGCTTTGACCAGGGTGGCCTGCTCACCGAGGCGATCAACAAGACGCCCCATTGTGTCCTGCTTCTCGATGAGATCGAGAAGGCGCACCCGGATGTTTTCAACCTGCTGCTGCAGGTCATGGATCATGGCACCCTGACAGACAATAACGGCCGCAAGGCGGATTTTCGCAACGTTGTGCTTGTCATGACGTCCAATGCCGGCGCCCAGGAGATGAGCCGTTCATCGATCGGCTTCACGACCCAGGATCACTCCAGCGACGGCATGGAGGCGCTGAAGAAGTATTTCACGCCCGAGTTCCGTAACCGGCTCGACGCGATCGTGCAATTCGCACCGCTCGGCGAGGCGTCGATCAGTAAAGTTGTGGACAAGTTTCTTTTCGAACTCGAGCAGCAGCTCGCCGACAAGAACGTCTCACTGACTGTCGAACAGGAGGTGCGCGAGTGGTTCGCCAGAGAAGGCTATGATCCGAAAATGGGCGCGCGCCCGATGGCGCGCCTGATCCAGGACGAGATCAAACGGCCACTCTCGGAAGAGGTGCTGTTTGGAAAACTGGCGAATGGAGGCAGTGTAAAGATCAGCCGTCCCGCAGACGAGCTGGAATTCGAGATCAGCGCGCGCGATACGTGATACGGCCCTTCGTCAGGTCGTATGGGGTCAGCTCGACCGTGACCTTGTCGCCGGTCAGGATGCGAATGTAGTTCTTGCGCATCTTTCCGGAGATATGCGCCGTGACGACGTGGCCATTCTCCAGCTCGACGCGGAAAGTGGTGTTCGGCAGGGTGTCGATGACTGTCCCTTCCATCTCGATGAAGTCTTCTTTCGCCATGCGATATACAGGTCTCTATGAATCAACAGGCGCGGATTATAGCACACGGGTTATGAACGATAAGATCAGAAAAAGCGATGAAGAGTGGCGCAGCGAACTCAGTAACGAGCAGTTCCATGTCTGTCGCCGCAAGGGGACAGAGCGTGCCTTCACCGGCAAGTACTACGAAACCAAAACAGGCGGCACCTACCGTTGTGTCTGCTGTGGAGAACCTCTCTTTCGATCGGATCACAAGTACGACTCCGGCAGCGGCTGGCCGAGCTTCTACCAGGCCCTGAACGAGAGTGCCGTCGAGGCCGAGGAGGATAACAGTCATGGCATGATCCGCACGGAGGTGCATTGCCGCAAGTGCGGCTCGCACCTTGGCCATCTCTTCCCGGATGGCCCGCAGCCGACGGGGATGCGTTACTGCATCAATTCAGTTTCTCTGGATCTCGAGCCGGACGCGGATCAGTAGCGGCTGAGTAGGGGTCGTACTGGTTGTCGATCATCAGGGCGATCTGCTCGAGACCCCGGTAGCCGTTTTCCAGGATGATGTCGAGTGAGGATTTGCCGCCGAGGAGGGGCTGTCCGACGGTTACCCAGATGCGCGCTGATTCCAGGCTGTAGGGATAGAGCTTCTGGGTTGCATCGTCGATATGCAGTATTTTTTTCGCAAGGTGATAGACGGACGAATCCTTGCTGAAGGCTGTACCCATCCTGTACCTGTTGTACTCCCGCGGTTTCAGATTGTCTCCAAGTCCCAGCAGCACCGGCTGCTGTTCGCAGGGAACCTTCCAGTGATCGAGCACCTGGATTGCTTCTCTCAACAGGGAGGTGAGTTCTCTGGTGCTTTCCTGGTTTGATGTCATCGTGGTTGCCGGGGTCAGGGTTTATAAGTTACTAATAATATACTTATTTCTTTCCCCGGCGCAATTCGCTCCTTCTCCGACCTGTTCATTAAATACCTGGCAGGGAGGGCGGTCCTGAAGCGGTGCAATCCGGCTTCCTCCGTGGGGCGGACGCCGGGGCATTGGCCGCTATTCGAAAGGCGGGGATATAATGACGGTTCACCGGAACCTCGCACGAATCATGCTTCCAGAAAGTCTTCAGTTCGATCGCCAGCATATCTGGCATCCCTATACCAGCCTGACCAGCCCGCTGGCTGTCTATGCTGTTGATTCCGCCAGGGGTGTCAGGCTCAGGTTTGCAGATGGCAGAGAGGTCATCGATGGCATGGCATCCTGGTGGTGTGTCATACATGGATACAATCATCCGCTCCTGAACGACGCATTGAAAAGCCAGCTGGACCGCATGGCGCATGTCATGTTCGGCGGCCTTACGCACGAGCCTGCCGTAGAGCTTTGCCGGCGTCTTGTCGACATGACACCGGAACCGCTGGAGCACGTTTTCCTGTCTGATTCCGGATCTGTCAGCGTCGAGGTCGCCATGAAGATGGCAATCCAGTACTGGTACGGGCGAAAGGAGCCGGGCAGGCAACGATTCCTGACCATCCGCAACGGCTATCACGGGGACACCTTTGGCGCCATGTCGGTCTGTGATCCTGTCAACGGCATGCACCACCTCTTCAGCGGCATGCTGCCGGGGCAGCTCTTCGCGCCTGCACCCGGGATCGCGCCTGGTGAGCAATGGGATGAGTCGGCGATCTCGCCTTTCGCTGCGCTGCTCGAAGAACATGCCAGCGAGATCGCGGCCGTCATCCTCGAGCCCGTCGTGCAGGGGGCAGGGGGTATGCGTTTCTATCACCCCGAATACCTTCGCCGTGTTCGGGAGCTGTGTGACATGCATGGAGTGCTGCTCATCGCCGATGAGATTGCAACGGGTTTTGGCAGAACCGGCAGGCTCTTCGCATGCGAGCATGCTGACGTTGTGCCCGATATCCTCTGCGTCGGAAAGGCGCTCACGGGCGGTTACATGAGCCTTGCCGCGACACTGGCGACGGATGAGGTCGCACGTGGCGCCTGCGCCGACAATCAGGTTTTTATGCATGGCCCGACTTTCATGGGAAATCCGCTTGCCTGCTCCGTTGCATCGGTGAGCCTCGAACTGCTGGCTGGAAATCAGTGGCAGCAGTCTGTCGAGCGGATCGAGAAGTGGTTGAAAGCCGAGCTGTTGCCCCTGAATGAACTTGCGGCGGTGGAAGAGGCGCGTGTATTCGGCGCTATCGGTGTGCTCGAGATGAAGGAGCGCCTCGATGTGGCACGCGTGCAGTCAATGCTTGTCGAGCGCGGGGTCTGGTTGCGACCCTTTGGCAAGCTGCTCTACACCATGCCGCCCTATGTCATGAGCGATGAGGAGCTGGCAGAGGTGACCGCAGCCATGAGGGAGGTTGCGGCTAGTCTCTAGGACTGCCGCAGAGGCTGGCGGGCCCTTGTGTCAGTGTATCCTGCGACCTGCGATCAGGACCCACCCTTCCTGCTCTCGCGGCGTTTCCAGCTCGAAGCTGCCTGAATAGGCCGCCATGACCGCAGCGGCCTGCTCCGCGAGTATGCCGGAGAGTGCAATTTGTCCGCCCGGTCTGACGAGAGAGCCTATCTGCTCCGCAAGGTCGATGAGAATGCTGGCAAGAATGTTCGCAATGACGATGTCCGCCTGCGCGCCAACCGGTGCATTCGATTCCGTGAGCGTGAGTCGGCCGGCAACCCCGTTTTCCTGCGCATTCTGTTCACTCGCGATCAATGCCTGCGGGTCATGATCGATACCGAGTGCTGAGCCGGCGCCGAGTTTCAGGGCCGCAATGGCAAGAATGCCGGATCCGCAACCAAAGTCGACGAGGCGCTTCCCGGTGATGTCCTGGCTGTCGAGCCACTGCAGGCAGAGGGCGGTCGTCGGGTGTGTGCCACTACCGAAAGCCAGGCCCGGATCGAGGAAAACGACCACGGGATCGACAGCATCAGCGGGTGGTTGCCGGTCCCGAGGCACGATCCAGAGGTGTTCTCCGAACTGCATGGGATGGAAATTTTCCATCCATGCCCGCTCCCAGTCCTGGTCTTCCAGCGGTTCAAGCGTGAGCTCTGCCATGATACCGAGTTGTCCGATGGCACTGCGGATCGCCGCTTCGAGGGAGGGCTTGTCCGTGTCGCCCGCGAAGAGACCTGTGACGATGGTCTCGGACCAGATGCGCTCCTCGCCGGGAGCCGTCTCCAGCTGGGGTTCGTCACCGGCATCGGTGAGGGTGACAGAGAGCGCGCCGAGTCTCTCGAAGAGCGACTCCAGCATCGGTGAAGATGCCTTGTCGCTGGTCAAATGTGCCTGCAGCCATGTCATGGGGTGAGGCTCTGGTACAGGTCTCCCCGCAGTGCTGCCTGCGGGGTGAAAAGCCTGCTCAGAGGCCGAGCATCTTCTCGAGGTAGTGGATGTTCACGCCGCCTTCCTCGAATCCCCTGTCGCGCAGGATTCTTTGATGCAATTCGATGTTGGTCCTGATGCCTTCGATGATCATCTCGGAAAGTGCGATACGCATGCGTGCGATGGCTGACTCACGATTCTCGCCATGTGTAATGAGTTTGCCGATCATCGAGTCGTAGTGAGGCGGCACCGTGTAGCCGTCGTAGAGGTGGGTATCGACACGAACACCGGGACCGCCAGGGAAGTGCAACTGCAGGATCTTGCCCGGGCTTGGCATGAAAGTGTCGGGATCTTCTGCGTTGATCCGGCACTCGATAGCGTGTCCCCGTACCTTGATATCCTTCTGTTTGTAGGAGAGCTTTTTGCCGGCCGCGATGCGCAACTGCTCCTTGACGATATCCACACCGGTAACGAGCTCCGAGACCGGATGCTCGACCTGGACACGCGTGTTCATTTCGATGAAGAAAAATTCGCCATTCTCGTAGAGAAATTCGAAAGTGCCGGCACCCCGGTAGCCAATGCGACGACAGGCCTCCGCACAGCGCTCACCCATTTTTTCGCGTAATTTGCTGCTGATGCCCGGCGCAGGTGCTTCCTCGATGACTTTCTGGTGGCGACGCTGCATGGAGCAGTCGCGTTCGCCAAGATGAATTGCGTTTCCGTGGGTATCGGACAGCACCTGGAACTCGATATGTCGCGGATTCTCGAGAAACTTCTCCATGTAGACAGTGCTGTTTCCGAAGGCGGTCTTGGCTTCCGTCTTTGTCAGGGCGATCGAGTTCAGCAGGGAGCCTTCCGAATGGACGACGCGCATACCCCGACCGCCACCACCACCGGCTGCCTTGATGATGACGGGATAACCGATCTCCCGCGCAAGGCGCAGTGTCCTCTCGTCGTCATCGTCCAGCGGCCCGTCTGAGCCGGGTACACATGGAACACCGGATGCTTTCATCGCCTCGATGGCGGTGATCTTGTCCCCCATCATGCGGATGGTTTCCGGTTTGGGGCCGATGAAAATAAAACCCGAGTTCTCGACGCGCTCTGCGAAATCAGCGTTCTCGGAGAGGAACCCGTATCCCGGATGGATGGCGACAGCGTCGGTAACCTCGGCAGCGCTGATGATATTGGGAATCTGCAGATAGCTCTCGGCAGAAGGAGCCGGCCCGATGCAGACCGATTCGTCTGCAAGCAGGACATGTTTGAGATTCCTGTCGGCTTCCGAGTGCACGGCAACAGTCTTGATTCCCAGCTCACGACATGCGCGCTGGATACGCAGGGCGATTTCGCCCCGGTTGGCAATGAGAACCTTTGTCAGCATCGGATGCACCGCCTATTCGATGACGAACAGAGGTTGGTTGTACTCGACGGGCTGGCCGTTGTCGACGAGGATCCTTGTGACCTTGCCGGAGGTGTCGGTCTCGATCTGGTTGAGGATTTTCATTGCCTCAATGATACAGAGCGTGTCGCCACTCGAGACAGTATCACCGACTTCGACAAACGGGCTGGAGCCCGGAGAAGAGGCGCGGTAGAAGGTGCCGACCATTGGCGAGCGGATGACGTGGCCGCTCAGCTCCTCTTCCGCTGCCGGCTGCTCAGCTGCAGGTTGAGCGCTGGCAGCAGCTGCCGCGGCGGGTGCCGCGGGTGCAGCCGCCGGGTAGGGCGCCGCAACCTGATGGATCACGGGGGGCTGAACCGAGCTCGCACGGCTGATACGGACGGATTCCTCGCCCTCGTGGATTTCGATCTCGGCGACATCCGAGTCCTCGATCAGCTCGATCAGTTTTTTTATTTTGCGAATGTCCATGATGTTTCGTTACTCAAAGCTTTGAGATTGCCGCTGTCAGCGCAAGGTCGTAGCCGATACTCCCCAGGCCGGCGATCACGCCGACAGCAACGTCGGTTAAGTAAGAGTGGCGCCTGAACTCTTCCCGTTTGTGGACGTTCGAGATATGCACCTCGATAAAGGGAATGTCAGCGCCGAGCAGCGCGTCCCGCAGGGCCACGCTGGTGTGCGTGAAGGCGGCAGGATTGATGATGATGAAATCCGTGCCGTCATCCATCGCAGCGTGAATACGCTCGATCAGTGCAGATTCCGCATTGAATTGCAGGAATTCGAAGCTGATAGACGCCGATTCGGCCTGTTTTAGCAGGCGGGCCTCGATATCATCGAGTGTCTCCGAGCCGTAGACGCCTGGCTCGCGTTTCCCCAGAAGATTGAGGTTCGGGCCGTTGAGTACCAGAATCTTGGGCATCCGAGGGGGTTCCTGTCGGCTTCAGCATCGCTGATGGTGCGCCAAGTTTCGCTAATTTGACGCTAAATGTCCAGTAATCTGCATGATTTGTGGCTATCTCTCCCTAATGCGCATAGCAGGGCGCTTTTGTCCCGATCCCGGGGGCATGCAGCGGAAAGTACGGGAGCCGGGGAATAATAATGCGCCTGTATGCATCATGAGAGTGGCTTGTGATAACACGCTAATTGACTGGAAAATAAGGATTTTCTAATAAAGCTGCATCTGTTGTCAGGAGAGGATTAAACAGTGTATGCTTTCTGTCCTGATTTCCGCAGAGCGGGCACAAAAGCCCGACGCAAGAGATATCCCTACTGAGGAGGAAACAATGCTGAAAAAAGTTCTGACTGCGATCGCCCTTTCCGCGTTCATGATGGGTACGGCCTATGCCGGCGCTGACAAGGCAGCCGCCGAGAAAGCCATCGAAGAGGCCAAAGCGTCCCTGAAGAAAGCGGCCAGTGTCGGCGGCCAGTGGCGCGATTCAGGCAAGATGGTCAAGGCCGCCGAGAAGGCGCTGGAAGAGGGTGACTTCGACACCGCTGTGAAGCAGGCAAACAAGGCTGCCAAGCAGGGCGAGATGGGCCATGACCAGGCCATTTCGCAACAGGGTGTCGGAAACCCCGACTACCTCTGATCGGCCCGGAGGCCTTTCAAATAGAAAAGCCGTGCAATTGCACGGCTTTTTTTGTGGCCCGGAGAAGAGAACCGCAAACTTCCTGCGGCTTCAGAAATTATCCGTTGAGGTGAAGAGTCCGACGCGAAGGTTTTTCGCAGCATAGATTTCCCGGCCGTCGACTTCCATGCGGCCGTCAGCGATTCCCAGAACCAGCTTTTGCGCCAGAACACGCCGGATATCGATGTGATAGGAAACGGTTTTCGCTGTTGGCAGCACCTGGCCGGTAAACTTCACCTCTCCCACACCGAGTGCCCGACCCTTTCCCGGATGGCCGCTCCAGCCGAGATAAAAGCCGACCAGCTGCCACATGGCATCGAGGCCGAGGCAGCCGGGCATAACCGGATCTCCGGGAAAGTGGCATTCAAAGAACCAGAGATCGGGAGTGATGTCGAGCTCGGCGTGGATGACGCCTTTGCCGTAGCTTCCTCCGTCATTGCCGATCTTGATGATGCGGTCCAGCATGAGCATCTTGTCGATGGGCAACTGCGCATTGCCCGGCCCGAACAGCTTGCCGTGGCCGCATGCGATGAGTTCTTCTTTCGTATAGCTGGATTGGCTCATGCGATGGAATCCTTGAGTGTCTTGGTGATTTTATCGACGATCTCGCCAAGCGGGATCATTTCGTTGTCGGAGGCAGCCCGGGCGCGATACTCCACATTTCCCTCGTCAAGCGCGCGGTCGCCGATGACGATGCGATGTGGAATGCCGATGAGTTCCATGTCGGCGAACATGGCGCCGGGGCGCAGGCCGCGATCATCCAGCAGTACCTCGACTCCTGCTGCCTGCAACTCCGTGTAGAGATTTTCAGTGGTTTCACGCACCTGTGCTGATTTGTCCATGCGGATCGGGCAGAGTGCCACCTCGAACGGGGCAATCGATGCCGGCCAGATAATTCCCTGGTCGTCGTTGTGTTGCTCGATGGCGGCGCCGACGACACGCGAGACACCGATCCCGTAGCATCCCATGGTCATGACCATGCTCTTGCCGTTCTCGTCGAGCACCTCGGCCTTCAGAGCGTCCGAGTATTTTCTGCCCAGCTGGAAGATGTGACCGACCTCGATACCGCGGGCGATGGTCAGGCTGCCCTTGCCGTCGGGACTCGGATCGCCTTCCTGAACGTTTCGCAGGTCGGCGATTTCCGGCAGTGGCAGATCACGTTCCCAGTTGATGCCGAAATAGTGCTTGCCATCGATGTTGGCGCCGGCACTGAAATCGGAGATGACGGCAACCGAGCGATCGGCGATCACGGGCAGCTTCATGCCGACCGGGCCAAGCGATCCGGTGCCTGCTCCAACCGCATCACGGATCTCCTCGTCGCTTGCAAAACAGAGCGGTTCCATGACGTCCGGGAGCTTGGCTGCCTTGACCTCGTTGAGTTCATGATCGCCCCGGACGAGCAGTGCGATGAGGCTGTGCTGCGACTCTTCCGCTGCGTGCACGATCAGCGTTTTCACGGTTTTCTCGACGGGCTGGTCGAACTGCTCAACGAGTTCGTCGATAGTCCTTGCGGCAGGCGTGTCGACGAGCGTCATCTCCATGGAAGGCGCCGCGCGTTCTGCCGCGGGTGCGACTGCTTCGGCAAGCTCGACATTGGCTGCATAATCACTCATGGTCGAGAAGGCGATGGCGTCCTCGCCGGAGTCGGCGAGGACGTGGAATTCGTGTGAAGCGCTGCCGCCGATAGAACCCGTATCTGCATGGACGGGACGAAAATCAACACCACAGCGGCGGAAGATATTGCTGTAGGTCTCGTACATCAGTTCGTAGGTCTCTTGCAGGCACTCCTGCGAAGCATGGAAGGAGTAGGCGTCCTTCATCAGGAACTCGCGCGCGCGCATGACACCGAAACGTGGCCTGATCTCGTCGCGAAACTTGGTCTGTATCTGGTAATAATTAACCGGCAGCTGCCTGTAGCTCTGCAATTCGTTGCGCGCGAGGTCGGTGATGATCTCCTCGTGTGTCGGGCCGAAGCAGAATTCGTTGTTGTGCCTGTCATGAAAACGCAGCAGCTCCGGGCCATACTGTTCCCAGCGCCCCGATTCGCGCCAGAGTTCTGCAGGCTGTACGGCCGGCATCAGGACCTCCAGGGCGCCAGACCTGTCCATCTCCTCGCGCACGATCCTTTCGACCTTGCGAAGCACACGCAGCCCGAGCGGAAGCCAGGTGTAGAGACCTGCGGCAAGCTTCCTGATCATGCCTGCGCGCAGCATCAGCTTGTGGCTTGCGATCGAGGCGTCCGAGGGCGTTTCCTTCAGTGTCTGTAACGGGAAATGCGAAGTTCTCATGCAAATTGAGTGTCTGCCAGCAATAAGCGCGAATCTTACCAGATATCAGCTGTGATGCCCTCAGACGCCACAAGGTGGCGATCAGGCAGTGTCGATAAAGAGCTGCTCTTCGGGTATTCCCAGTTCAAGGATGCGCCTGCGGCAGCGGTCGATGCTGTCGCGGGGCAGGGTCAGGTAGAGATCGTAATCACCCGCTCCCCGGCTTTCGAGAATCTGTGTGATCACGCCGCGCAGCTGGCTGGCTGAGGAGAGGGTGACGGGGCGGTAGCTGAAATCATCCAGTGC
>JARFQQ010000133.1 GCA_029287695.1 Gammaproteobacteria bacterium
CCATGAATGCACTGGCTGTTTTACTGCGCAAGAAATTCGAGCGTAAATGGTAGGAGAAACATTATGAATCAAGTGGCTGAATTCGAACATATGGAGCACGAGATCGAGGGAACGGTTGGCACTCCATTGGTAGATGACCCAAAAATGAAGACGCGAAACGTCGATGTCTTCTACGGGGACAAACAGGCGATCTTCAATGTGGATCTCGACCTTGCCCAGAATGAGGTGATTTCACTGATCGGGCCATCCGGTTGTGGCAAGTCCACCTACCTGCGCTGCCTCAATCGCATGAACGACACTATCGACATTTGCCGCGTGACAGGCCAGTTGCTTCTCGACGATGAGGATATCTACAGCAAGGTGATGGACCCGGTGCTGTTACGCGCTCGCGTTGGCATGGTGTTCCAGAAGCCGAATCCTTTTCCCAAGTCAGTCTTTGACAATGTTGCCTATGGTCCCAAGCTGCATGGCCTGGCAACGAGCAAGACAGAGCTTGAGGAAGTAGTTGTTACCAGTCTGCAGAAGGCCGGTCTTTTCGATGAAGTGAAGGATCGCCTGGATGAGCCCGGTACAGGTCTTTCGGGTGGACAGCAGCAACGACTCTGTATTGCACGTGCGATTTCAGTCAGTCCAGAGGTCATTCTCATGGATGAGCCCTGCTCTGCACTCGATCCGATCGCAACCGCCATCATCGAAGAACTCATCGATGAACTCAGGCAAAACTACACGATTGCCATTGTCACCCACTCGATGCAACAGGCCGCACGGGTTTCACAACGCACGGCCTATTTTCACCTGGGCAAGCTTGTCGAGGTTGGCGAGACCAATCAAGTCTTCACCAATCCGAGTCACCAGCTGACCGAAAACTATATTACCGGCCGCTTCGGTTAAGACGGATACACAGGGGTAACACAATGGACAACGATCTGAATCTGAATCAGCACATCTCTCATCGCTACAACGAAGAGCTTGAGGGACTTCGCAACAAGGTCATGAAAATGGGCGGCATGGTCGAGAAGCAGATCAGCCGCGGCATGAAGGCACTCCTGAGTTCCGACACCGAGCTTGCCGAGGTTGTATCCTCATCGGATTACGAAATCAACGCGCTCGAAGTTGAAATTGACGAAGCCTGCATGCAGATACTCGCTCGACGGCAGCCGACAGCCAGCGATTTGCGGCTGATCGTAACTATCTTCAAAACGATCACAGACCTCGAGCGTATCGGCGACGAGGCCGAAAAACTCGGTCGTTACTCGATCCTGCTTGCTGACGAGAACACAACGCCTGGTCACTACGTCGAACTACGCCATCTCGGCGAGCACGTCAAACGCATGCTGCGCGATTCGCTGGATGCATTCGCCCGTCTTGACGCTGATGCTGCCATGCGTACGATTCAGGACGACGAGCTGGTCAACGAGGAGTTCGATGCGATCTCGCGCCAGCTCATTACGCGCATGATGGAAGATCCGCGCGAGATCAAGAATGCATTGCGTATCTCATGGTGCGCAAGAGCGCTGGAGCGCATGGGTGATCACACCAAGAATATCTGCGAATACCTTGTCTTTCTCGTGCATGGCAAGGACATCAGGCATACCAGTCTTGAGAAAATGCAAGAGTCGATGGGAATCGATCTCGGCGATTGAGAACAACAGGGATCGCATGGAGGGAACCGGCCCGGCTTAATGCCGGGCTTTCTGTTTCAGGCTCTCAGGCTTTGTGGTAGAAGAGCGTCTTGAGATAGGCCGTCTCTGTAATTGCGGGGTGTAGCGGATGATCCTGGCGCTGTTGTCCGAACTCAAGCTGCCGCAACATGGTGTTTTGCCGCACAGCAGCCTGTCGCACGGCATTCTGCAGCATCGAAAGCTCCATGTGGTAAGAGCATGATGAGGTGACGAGGATGCCATCATTTTTCAGCACCTCGAGTCCGAGGCTGTTGAGGCGTCGATAGGCCTGCTCGCCTTCCTTTCGGTCCTTTTTGCGCTTGATGAAAGCCGGTGGATCGAGAATGACCATGTCAAAGCGCCTGTCGTCTGAAGCGAGTTGCCTCAGCGCATCGAATGCATCAGCTTGCTGAATGCCGATTTTGTCCCCGACTCCGTTGAGTGCGGCATTGGTTACTGCCTGTTCCAGTGCGGACTTCGAGGTGTCCACGCAGTGTACTTCCGCAGCACCGGCCAGTGCAGCTGTCACGCCCCATGCGCCTGCATAGCTGCAGATATCCAGCACACTATCTCCCTCGCGAACATAGTCTTGCATGCGAGCCCGGTTGCCGCCCTGGTCATAGAACCAGCCGGTTTTCTGGCCCTTGGTCAGCGAAGTTTCGAAGAAGGCACCATTTTCTTCCAGGCGGATCCTGTCCGGAATCTCGCCGCGGGCGACAGAAACCGACTGTTCCAGTCCTTCGAGCTCACGAACCTTCAGGTCGTTTTTGAGCAGGATACCTGCCGGCTTCAGCAGGTTTTCGAGTGCATCGATGACCTGATCCTTCACCGCATCCATGCCGGCTGTCGTGATCTGAACGCTCAGGTAGTCACCAAAGCGGTCGACGACGAGTCCCGGCAACCAGTCACTCTCGCCGTAGACGAGACGGTAGCAGCGGTTGTCAAAAAGTCGTTCGCGCAGCGCAAGCGCATTGCCGATGCGTTTCGTCAACAGCGCTTCGTCCAGGGTTTCGGTCGGATGTCGCGAGATCACACGCGCGCTGATCAGCGAATGCGGATTGACGTAGGCGTGCGCGATCCATTTGTTGCGGTGGCTGTGCACGGCAACCAGTTCTCCCGGGGAGAACTGCTTCAACGGGGTTTCACGGGTATCGATCTCGTTACTGTAGATCCAGAGATGGCCGGCCAGAATCCGGCGCTCCTGGTCTTTGCGCAGCTTTAGTGTGGGTAATTTCATGCCTGTCTGTATTAGCCTTTAAAAATATAAGTGTGACCGGTTGCAACACCATGAATACGCAGCAAGAACCCAATCGACTGATCGAGTCGACGAGCCCCTACCTGCAGCAGCATGCCCGTAATCCTGTCGACTGGTGGCCATGGTGTGAGGAGGCGCTCGAACTGGCGCGAACCGGGAATAAGCCCATTCTACTCTCAATTGGCTACTCCGCGTGCCACTGGTGCCATGTCATGGCGCACGAATCCTTCGAGGATCCCGGGACAGCGGAACTCATGAACCGGCTTTTCGTGAACATCAAGGTCGATCGCGAGGAGCGTCCGGATCTCGACAAGATCTACCAGAATGCACACCAGTTGCTCAGCCAGCGGACCGGTGGCTGGCCGCTGACGGTTTTTCTGGCGCCTGATGACCAGATGCCGTTTTTTGCCGGCACCTATTTCCCGAAGGAGCCGCGCCATGGGCTGCTGTCGTTCAGGGATCTCATGCAGCGCGTGCATGACGCCTGGGTCCAGCAGCAGGATGCGATTCGACAGCAAAATCTCTCCGTCGGTGATGCACTCAAACGTTTCGAGAGCGGCGGCGATCCTGTTGCCACGCTCGACGACTCCCTTATCGAGGCCGCGCGCGAACAACTTGCGCAGAATTTCGACAGGCAGCGAGGCGGCTTCGGCCAGGCACCCAGATTTCCGCATCCGACCAATCTCGACTTTCTGCTGCGTTACTGGTCAGGCAAGCGTGATGACAAGGAGGCGGCCGAGATGGCGCTCTTTACGCTCTACCAGATGGGACGCGGCGGACTCTATGACCAGATCGGCGGTGGCTTCTGCCGCTATTCGACCGATGATGACTGGATGATTCCGCATTTCGAGAAAATGCTTTACGACAACGGGCCATTACTGGCGCTGAACACAGATGCTTTCCAGGTGACGGGCGACGATTTTTTTGCAGGCATCTGCCGCCAGACAGCCAGCTGGGTCATACGCGAGATGAAGTCTCCGGAGGGAGGCTACTACTCAACGCAGGATGCAGATTCAGAGGGCGAGGAGGGCAAGTTCTACGTCTGGACGCCAGAAGAGGTCCGTGGACTGCTCGACGAAACAGAGTACGAACTGGTCTCGAGGCTTTATGGTCTCGATCGTGAACCCAATTTCGAGGGCCACTGGCACCTGCATACCTTCGGCGATCCGGAAGCGATCGCGGACTCCTCAGGCCTTTCACAGGAAGCATTCAATGATGGAATAGAATCGGCGCGTCAGAAACTCTTCGCGGCGCGTGAGGCGCGCGTCAGGCCAGGTCGCGACGAAAAGATCCTGACGAGCTGGAATGCGCTCATGATGCGTGGCATGGCGAGGGCAGGGCGTGTCCTTGGCGAGCCTGCGTGGATCGATTCCGCGGAAAAGTCACTCGGTTTTATCCGCTCGACACTCTGGAAGGACGGCTGCCTGCTGGCAACCTTCAAGGATGGCAAGGCGCATCTCAATGCCTACCTCGATGATTATGCCTACCTGATTGATGCGATCCTGGAGTTGTTGCAGGCGCGATGGAGTGACGAGGCGCTGGCGTTTGCAATCGAGCTGGCAGAGAGGTTGCTCGAGCACTTCGAGGATGAGCAGTATGGCGGCTTCTACTTTACGTCTGATGATCACGAACAGCTGATCCAGCGGCCGAAGCCGATGAGCGATGACGCCATGCCATCGGGCAACGGCGTCGCGGCATTTGCCTTGCAGAGGCTCGGTTATCTGCTCGGCGATCTCAACTATCTCGATGCAGCCGGGAAGACATTGTGCGCCGCCTGGAATCGCATGGAGAGCCTGCCGCACGCGCACGGCGCATTACTGATCGCGCTCATGGAGCAGCTGGAGCCGCCGGAAATTCACATTGCCCGCGGAGATGAGGCAGAACTTGCTGCCTGGCGAGACGATATGGCCAGGAGCTACAGACCCGGGATGCTTTTCTATGCCGTTCCCTCAAATGCCGGGCTGCATGAAGCAGTGGCCGCGAAGGCGCCACAGGAGCATGCGGTCGCCTATCGCTGCAAGGGCATGACCTGTTCGCCACCCGAGTTGATCTGACAATCAGGCGTCGAAGGCGAGGGCAAGGCCGCTTCCTGCAAGAGGCCTTTGTCGAGTGAACTTTCTGCTCAAGGCCGCCCCGGTCTCTGAGAAGCTGTTCAGCTCCGGATGAATTCATCAAGAGTTCATGAAAATTTAGCCTCTCTGTCATACACGCCCGGGATACTTCAGCAAACCAATTGCAGAGCAGGCAGAATATGCATCGCTACCGCACGGTCTGGATATCCGATACCCACCTTGGTTTAAAAGAAGCACGCACCGACTTCCTCTACGATTTTCTCTCCACCATTGAATGCGACACCCTCTACCTGGTCGGCGATATCATCGACGGCTGGAAAATGAAATCCGGCGGTTTTCGCTGGCCGGAAATCAATAACGACATTATCAAGCTTGTTCTGAGCAAGGCGCGAAACGGAACCACTGTGATCTATGTGCCGGGTAATCACGATGAAATGTTCCGCGATTATGCCGATGCGGAAGTCAACAACATTCAGCTCAGGGAGCGTGCAACCCATACCACGGCAGATGGCCGCAAGCTCCTCGTTATGCATGGTGACGAATTCGACTATGTCGTCATGCACAACAAGTGGATCGCGAAAATGGGCAGCGATCTCTACGACTTCACCCTGATGCTGAACCGCTGGTTCAATCTGGTCAGGCGGAAGCTCGGCATGCGTTACTGGTCACTTTCAGCCTATCTCAAGGGGCGGGTGAAGGAAGCCGTCAAGTATATCGGCAATTTCGAAGAGGCCGTGGTGCGTGAAGCACGCGAACATGGCTACGACGGCATTGTCTGCGGCCATATTCATCATGCCACTATCACCGAATACGACGACATCGAGTACATCAACTGCGGTGACTGGGTCGAGAGCTGCACAGCAATTGCAGAACATGAAAGCGGCGAGCTTGAACTGCTCCAGTGGGTCGACAGGATCTACGAGCTGCCCATCGAGGAGCGGCTGTGCGCATAGCAATCATTACCGATGCATGGCACCCGCAGATCAACGGTGTTGTCAGGACGCTTACCAGAACGATCGACTGGCTCAGGCAAAACGGCCACGAGGTGCTTGTCGTTGAACCTTCAGCATTCAGGACTTTCCCGTTGCCGAGTTACCCCGAGATCCGGATTTCCCTTTTTCCGGGACGGAAAGTGGCGGACTTGCTCGACGAATTTGCGCCGGAGGCAATTCATGTCTCCACCGAGGGACCGCTGGGACTCGCTGCACGCAAGTATGCAGTCGAACGCGATCTGCCTTTCACCACGGCCTATCACACACGTTTCCCCGAATATGTGAAAGAGCGTCTTCCTGTTCCACTGTCTCTCTCTTACACATGGGTGCGCTGGTTTCACAATGCGGCAGAGCGTGTCATGGTCAGTACGGAAAGCCTGCGAAGGGAACTCGCTGACCATGGGATAAAGAATCTTTTCATCATGTCACGCGGTGTCGACACCGAGCTCTTCAAGCCGCGCATGCACAGGAATATGCTGAGCGGAAAGCGTCCGGTGTTTCTCTACCTCGGGCGTGTCGCCGTGGAAAAAAACATCGAGGCATTCCTTTCACTGGAGCTGCCCGGCAGCAAGCATGTGATTGGAGACGGCCCCGCGCTTGCCGCATTGAAGAAGAAGTATCCCGGAGTTCGTTTCCATGGTTACAAGACAGGCAAGGACCTCTCGAATCATCTTGCCAGCGCCGATGTCATGGTTTTTCCGAGCAAGACGGACACGTTCGGGCTGGTGATTCTCGAAGCAATGGCATGCGGGGTTCCGGTTGCTGCCTATCCTGTCCAGGGTCCGGTGGACATAATCGAGAACGGACGCTCGGGCTACACGAGCGAAGATCTGCGCGCTGCGGCCATGAAGGCGCTCGATGTCGATCCGCAGAGCTGCCGCGAACGCGCCCTGGAGTTTTCATGGGAAAGGGTCGGACAGCAGTTTTTCGATAACCTCGCGCCGATCACAACTATCGGTAGTGAAACAGCCTTTCAGTCTGCCTCGAGTGAGTGAAGCGGTTGTGATTTCCGGAGCGTAGGCCAGCACACCTCACCAGCTCGAGGCGAGACATCGTCAGCCGGGGAAGATCAGGCTCTCAGCTGTTCGTTGAGATGCGGCTTGATGATCCGGAGCATCTCTGCATGCAGCTTGATGCCGGCAGCGACGACATTGCCTGTTTCGAAATGGCGGTCGCCACCACTGAGGTCAGTGACTACGCCGCCTGCCTCCCTGACCAGCAGGGCGCCGGCGGCAAAATCCCATTCAGAGAGGCCCAGTTCCCAGAAGCCGTCGACACGGCCAGCTGCAAGCCAGGCGAAATCGAGCGCGGCTGAACCGGGCCGACGGACACCGGCGCTGTCGACGATGAGGTCCTGCATCATGCCGAAATAGGCTTCCTTGTGACGCAGGTCGCGAAACGGGATGCCCGTGCCGAGCAGTGCGCCCTGCATGCTCTTGCGAGCGGTGACGCGAATGCGTCTGTCATTGAGAAAGGCGCCTTCGCCGCGCGTGGCATGAAAAAGCTCTTCACGGACCGGATCATAAACCACGCCACACAACAGCTGGCCCTTCTCCCGTAGTGCGACCGAGACCGCGAACTGGGGAAAGCCATGCAGGTAGTTGGTGGTTCCGTCGAGCGGGTCGATGACCCACTGGTAAGCGTTGCCGTCGTGCTCGCCGCTCTCTTCAGCGAGGATCGCATGATTCGGATAGGCTTTGCTGATCGCATGGATGATGGCCTGCTCCGAGGCACGGTCGACGTCACTGACGAAGTCATTGCGGGACTTGGTCTCGATCTTCAGTGAGTCGATGCGGTCGAGGTAACGCATCAGGATCCGGCCGCCATCGCGGGCTGCGCGGATGGCGATATTGGTCATTGGGTGCATGGCGGGAAAGGCTTGCAGCGTGTTGGTCTGATTAATCGGCTAGAATACCATTTTTTACATGCTTCCTGATCGCTGAATGCTGTCGCGTATTCGTATCGTACTCGTCAATACCTCCCATCCGGGCAATATCGGCGCCGTTGCGCGGGCCATGAAAAACATGTGCCTCTCTGACCTTGTGCTCGTTGATCCTGTGCGCTACCCCGAGGAGGCGGAAGTCGCCTTCAGCCGCGCCTCGGGAGCCCAGGACCTGCTTTCGGCATCGCGCAAGGTGGCGACGGTCGAAGAGGCGATCGAGGAGTGTCATCTCGTGATCGGCACGAGTGCACGCCAGCGAACCGTGCGCTGGCCGGTCGTCGATCCGCACGAATGTGCATTGCTGGCCAGCGAGCGCGCCGGGTCGGGCTCGCAGGTTGCGATCCTGTTCGGCAGGGAGCGTTCGGGGCTGACCAACGAGGAGCTCGCACTCTGCCACTATCTCGTCCAGATTCCGACGAACCCGGATTACAGCTCGCTGAATGTTGCCATGGCCGTGCAGGTGATCGCCTACGAGCTCATGATGGTGAGCCAGCAGTCAGTGTCCGGGACGGAGGCGCAGCGGGAAAGCATCACGGCAGGGCAGTTCGAGGGATTTATCGGACATCTCGAGGAAACCATGGAGGTCATCGGTTTCTCTGATGACCGCAGTTCGGACAAACTCATGCGCCGCCTGCGCCGGCTTTTTCTGCGTGCTGACATGGAACCCGACGAGATGAACATCCTGCGCGGTATTCTGAAGGCATCCCAGGAGCACCGCGTGCGCACGCCCCGCAAACCGTAAATGGCTGAACAGGCTGCTCCCGAAATCCATTTTGAACCACTTCCGGTGCTTTTTCGGGACAGTGATTTTATCGCTGTTCACAAGCCTTCAGGGTTGCTCGTGCACCGCTCATGGATCTCCGTGGACCGGGTCTTCCTGTTGCAACGCTTGCGCGACCAGGTCGGTAAGCGGGTCTACCCGGTGCACCGGCTCGATCGTGCGACCTCGGGCGTGATCCTGTTCGCATTTTCTCCCGAAGCGGCGAGCGCCATGCAGCAGCAACTGGCGCGCAGCGATTCCACCAAGCTCTACCATGCGGTCGTCCGGGGCTGGATTCCGGAAGCGGGCGAGATCGATCATCCGTTACGTGACAGGGACGAGGAGGGCAGCGAACCGAAAGCAGCCCTGACGCGTTACCGTCCGCTCGCAACCGTGGAGTTGCCCCATGCCGTCGGTCGCTATAAAACGGCACGCTATTCGCTTCTCGAGGTGCTGCCAGTCACAGGGCGGCGTCAGCAGATTCGCAAGCACCTGAAACATATCGCTCACCCGATCGTCGGCGACACCACGCATGGCCGCGGCGAGCACAACCGCTTCTTTCGTGAAAGATTCGGTTGCCGTCGGTTACTGCTGCAGGCGCGTGAATTACACTTCTGCCACCCGGTAAGCGGCGAGACCATGAGGATCCGTGCAGCACCCGAACAGAGCTGGGATGACATCATCTGCAGGCTTGAATGGAACAACAGGGATGCCTGAGCCCGTCACCTGCCCCCTCTGCGGTAGCAGGCAGACGCGCCATTTCCACTCCGGCAGCAAGCGCGACTACCACAGGTGCGCTGTCTGCGATCTGGTCTTCGTGCCCGAGCGCTTCTTTTTGCCGGTGGAAGATGAAAAAGCCCTTTACGACATGCATGAGAATGATCCGCGGGACGCAGCCTACCGCGGCTTCCTCTCGCGCCTGTTCGTGCCGATGCTCGAGCGTATCCCGGAGAATAGCCGCGGGCTGGATTTCGGTTGCGGCCCCGGCCCGACCCTCTCGCTGATGTTCGAGGAGCAGGGG
>JARFQQ010000139.1 GCA_029287695.1 Gammaproteobacteria bacterium
CCTGTGAATACGCTGCTTGCGTTCCAGCATGGCGAGCATGTCGCGCACCGCATCCGGGTCTGCGTCGAAACGGTTGGTGATGTCCGCGACACTGACCCGGCCCCGCTCGTGGATATAGTCAATGATCTCCGCAAGAATCACGTACTTCTCTCCAGCTGCAAGGCAGCGCGTTTCACGCCACGTGCACCCCAAAGGCGCAGTCCGATCACGGTCGAGGTGAAGAAGAGCAGCATCAGGCCGATCCAGAATGCAGATGTCAACGGGTGTGCAGAAAAGTGGGCAGCCTGGTAGAAAATCACGGCAGTGATGTAGGCGACACTCGTTGACCAGCTTGCCACGAAGAGTGCCCAGGCAGCACCGGCCTCGCGCTTGATTGCGCCGATGGTTGCAATACAGGGGAAATAGAGCAGGATGAAGAGCAGGTAGGCGAAGGCGCCCGACTGCCCGTCGAAGCGTTCTGTCATGGCGCCGAAAACGGCCTTGTTCACGCCCTGTTCCTCGGCCGCGCTGGTCGCATCATCAATTGATCCGACACCCATCCCGAGGGGATCGGCCAGTTGCTCGACCACCGTGGAGAGATTCGCCGGAATCGTCGATGCGGCCGTTTTCAGGCTCTCCAGGAGGTCGAACGCCACCTCGCTTTCTCCCTGCTCGCCGAGGCTCGTGTAGAGATTGTCGAGCGTCCCGACGACAACCTCCTTCGCAAGCACGCCGGAGAAGATGCCGACAACGGCAGGCCAGTTCTCCTCCTGGATACCCATGGGCTCGAACAGTGGCGTCAGTACGCGACTCGAGGCGCTGAGAATGGAGTTGTCGCTCTCCTGATTGCCGAAACTGCCGTCCGTTCCGATGGAGTTCACGATGTTCAGTGCAAGCACCATGATCACGATGACCTGTCCTGCTTCCCTGATGAAGAGACGCACCCTGTCCCAGGCGCGTAACAGCAGGCCCCTGAGCGTGGGGAGGTGATAGGGCGGAAGCTCCATCATGAATCCGCTGCTGCTGCCCGGCATGAGCGTCTTGCGCATCAGGAGCCCCGTGAGTATGGCCACGGCGATGCCGACGAGATAGAGGGCGAAGACGATGTTCTGTCCCGATGCGGGAAAGAAGGCCGCGGCGAAGAGCGCATAGACCGGCAGGCGGGCGCCGCATGACATGAAGGGGTTCATGAGAATGGTCAGCTTGCGTTCCTGGGCATTCTCCAGTGTGCGCGTGGCCATGATCGCAGGAACATTACAGCCGAAGCCGACGATCAGCGGGACGAAGGCCTTGCCGGGCAAGCCGATGGCACGCATGAAGCGGTCCATGACGAAAGCCGCACGCGCCATGTAGCCGGAGTCCTCGAGGAACGAGAGAAACAGATAGAGAGCCGTGATGATCGGAATGAATGTGGCGACAACCTGCAGGCCCCCGCCGATACCATCGGCAAGCAGCAGGCGAAGCCAGTCTGGTGCGCCGATCTCATTCAGGAGTGTACCGGCGCCGTCGACGAAGAGTGCGCCTGCGACGCCATCGAAAAAGTCGATGAAGGCGCTACCAATGTTGATCGTGAAGAGGAACATGAGGTACATCACCACGAGGAAGAGCGGCACGCCGGTCCAGCGTCCGATAACAAGGCGGTCGATGCGGTCGCTCAAAGTACGCGATGCGCGCCCCTGGCGCTGAACTACCCGCTGCGCCAGCGTGTGTGCATGGGTATAGCGGCTGTCGGCGATGACCAGGTCGGCATCCTCGCCATGCCGCTGGGCAATATGCTCCTTTGCCTGCGCAACTGCCTCCGCAAGGGCTTCGCCAAGGGGCAACTCCGGCCTGTCACCATCTTCCAGGTGCTTGATCGCAAGCCAGCGCCGGTTAGCCGGATCTTTTTCATCGATGAGTGGTTCGATCGTGACCAGCTCTTGCTCGATGACATCCTCGAGGCCGAGCTGGAAACCGCCGGATTCGTGCCCGTCGGCCACGGCCAGCATACGAGCCTGCAACGCGCTTCGCCCTTCGCCGGTGGTTGCGACGACAGGAACTACCGGGCAGCCAAGCCTGCGGGCGAGTTTTTCATGATCGATCAGAACGCCGTTCCTGCGTGCGACATCCATCATGTTGAGTGCGACCACGAGTGGCACGCCCATCTCGAGCAACTGGATAGTAAAGTAGAGATTTCGCTCGAGGTTATTGGCGTCGACGACATTCACAACGAGATCGGCATCGCGCGAGAGCAGGTAGTCGCGCGTGATTTCTTCATCGAGGGAACTTGCATCGAGTGAGTAGATCCCGGGCAGATCGATGACAGTGACCTCGCGCCCGTCGATGCGGGCGTGTCCCTCCTTGCGGTCAACGGTCACGCCTGGCCAGTTGCCGGTTTTCTGGCGAATACCGGTCAGCAGGTTGAAGAGCGCAGACTTGCCGCAGTTCGGATTTCCTGCGATGGCGACCGTCAGGGGAATCGAGGCCGGATCACCCGGGGAAGTCCGGGAAGGGCGGTTGTCGCGATTCATGCCGGCAGTTCAGCCATCAGCTTTTCTGCGATCCCGCCACCCAGCGCGATACGGTTGCCGTCACGGGCAATCACGACGCCGCGTCCGCGGTGCTGGAGAACCTCGACTTCCTCATTCACGCTCAAGCCAAGAGCAAGCAGACGACGCGTCAGCTCGCGGCCCCCCTCGATACTGACGAGACGGACACGCTGACCAACAGGAATTTC
>JARFQQ010000142.1 GCA_029287695.1 Gammaproteobacteria bacterium
GCAGAAGATCAGGGGGGCAATACGGACAGATTTCATTCTGTCGATCGAGATCATCATCATCGCGCTGGGTACGGTGATGGACCAGTCACTTGGCATACGCATCCTCGTGGTGAGTCTGATTGCGCTGCTGGCGACGGTCGGCGTCTATGGACTCGTCGCGCTGCTCGTGCGGATGGATGATGCGGGTATCTACCTGATCACCAGGGCCAGGCAGATGTCCGGCACTGCAGCCCGACTCATCCGGCGTACCGGACACATGCTGGTCGCGGCCTTGCCTTACATCATCCGACTGCTTGGTGTGATTGGTACCGTTGCGATGTTGCTCGTGGGTGGCGGCATGTATGTCCACAACATCGATGCGATTCATCACGCGCTGGATTTTCTTCCCGGGATCGTCGGCGAATTGCTGGCGGGGATGATTCTCGGCATCATTCTCGTCGGCGTCATGCACCTGGTCCAGCGACTGCGAACAGCATCGGCCTGATGCGCTGCCGATCCCGTTCTGTCTACCCTGGTCTGTGACGATTTAACGTGCGTACATGTTCCTGGCAGTCATGAAAACTTCTTTTCGGAATACCCTGAAAGAGCAGAGGCCGTTGCTCGCGCTGTTTCGATTTTTTCTTCTCTCGACAGTGGTATTACTGACGGCCTGCCCGTCGACTGTGTACCTGATGCCGACGCCGGAACTGCTGCGCACGGGACAGCGTGATCCTTTCGCTGCGAACCCTGAGCAGGCGCTATCTCCCGAGGTAGAGGTGGCCTACGCGACGAATCGCTCGCCTGCTTTTGATTCGGGCCGATGGCCATATATCACGCTTTTCGACCAGGAGCTTCGTCTCGGTTTTTCAACAGTTCGCCTGGGTAGTGAGACACTCTCCACTGACGATCTTCATGCGTCCTCGACAGCTGCCGAGAGAGAATCTTCCGTACCGCTGAGCCTCATAGACACGCAAGAATACGCATCGCTGGGAGCCACGCAGGATTCCAGTCTAACGAAGGAGGCCAGAGCTTACTTTGACCGTATAAACGCGGCCCTGGAGCGCAGTCGTGATCCGGATATCACTATCTATCTGCATGGCGCAAACAACAGTTTCTACCGTTCCAGCGCACAGGCCGCGCAATATGCCCATTTCACCGGGCGAAACTCTGTCGTCATGCTCTTTTCCTGGCCGTCGGCCGAAAGCTTTCTTCGTTATGCGGTGGACGTCAACAATGCGCGACGGACAGTTCCTGTTTTTGCCCGCTTGCTCGAACTGCTTGCGCAACATACGAACGCGCGCTATATCGACGTGCTGGCCTACAGCGCCGGAGCGCAAGTGCTGAGTCCTGCACTCGCCACGTTGCGAGCGAAACATGCCGACAAGGACGAAAACACCCTGAGAAAGCGGTTCCGGCTTGGCGAGATTTATTATGCGGCCCCGGATGTTGATTTCGGCCCTTTTCTGCAGAACCTGGCGACCTACGACGGCATGGTCCAGCATGTGACACTCGCATTGAACCCGAACGATTCGGTTCTTGCGTTTGCATCGCGTCATCACGAAGTATCCAGGGCGGGGCGTCCGGACCCGGACGAGTTGACAGAGGAGGAGACCCGACTGGTTCAGGCGGCATTCAACGAGATGGCTTTCGATCTGCTCCTGGTCGATCCCGACAAGATTCCGGGCCTGGCTCGCGGGGCGCATGATTTCTGGTACAACCATCCCTGGGTGAGTACCGATGTGCTTATCCAGTTGCTTTTTCAGGCGAGACCTTCAGAACGCGGTTTGATAGCGCTCGAGGATGAGCGGGGGCGTCGCGCCTGGACTTTCGGGCAGGACTACCCGCAGCGCGCGGGCGAGGCCATTGAACAGCTGGCCTCGGAATGATCCGGGGTGTTTCTGGGGCAACGCAGAGAAGCACACGGGGAGCATGCAATGCAGATAGCTCTCAATTTATCCCTTCGGACTGGCTACGTGAACGGCGCAGGCAATACAGGGATCAAATGTATGGATCGTTCTGAGTAACTCGATGGGCCTTTCGCGATCATGGATGCGATGTCCGGCAAGCGCCATTTCCATTGCACCCCCCTGGCCGTCAGCGTCTCGCGGACTGCCATTCCAGGTGGTGGGAACGACCGCCTGGTAGTTAGCGATCTTTCCATCCTCTATGACCATGTAATGGGCCAGCGCCCCGCGCGGCGCTTCTACTAATCCCACGCCCCTGGCTTCTGCGGGCCAGGTCGATGGGTCCCAGAATTCGTCATTGAAGGTATCGAGATCCCCGGACTCGATATTACAGACTAGCTGGTCGTACCAGGTTTGTAGAGAACCAGAAAAGAGTTGCGTCTCCAGGTTGCGTGCCAGCGTCCTCCCCAGGCTTGAATAGAGTGCCGTTTGATCCAGCTCCAGCCTTTGCAGGGCATTATTGATCAGTGAAGCAACATCCCGGTTCCCCGAGGCGAGCATGAGGTTGATTCTGGCAAGCGGGCCGGTTTCCATGGCATGACCACTCCAGCGTGGCGATTTGATCCAGGAGTAACTCCCTTCAACATCGAAGGCATCATCTGGATAGCCATCTTTCCGGTCAGCGGATGGGCCGGTGTAGTTCGGCATAGTTTCCCCGTCATAGGGATGGAGAGGGGCGTTCTTGCCGACTGAATAGTCATACCAGGAATGACTGACATATTCCTGGATCTGTTCCGGAGTTTCAGGGTCGACCGGATAGATGGTTGAAAGATCACGATTCAGAATCGCGCCCTGGGGTACGAGCAAGCCTGTCCGGGATATCCCGTCAGTTTGGGGAAACTCACCGAATGTCATAAAATTTCCGAGACCCTCGCCGATCCGGGACCAGTCATTCAGGTCTCCCGTATTGATCCCGTCGCCCTTGTAACTCTCAGCCAGCAGCAGGGTATCTGGAATGAAGAGCTGATTAACCAGGTGATCCATCTGCTGGATTGCACTTCTAACGACCTCGAGCCCATCCCTGTCGACAGCAGTCTGTCCCCGTAGCAAGGCATCGCCTCTGCTCTTTCCGCGTTGACTGCTACCTCTACTGATTGCACAGGGCATACCGCCCACAACCAGGTTTGGATGCGGATTTCTGCCACCGAAGACCGTCTGTAACTTCACAACCTCGCGTTGCCATGCGAGGACTTCGAGATAGTGGGCGAAGAACAAGAGGTTGGCATGAGGCGGCAAGCGATAGGCGGGATGTCCCCAGTACACACTATCGAAAATCCCCGGTTGCCCAGATTCCACAAACTGTTTCAATTTCTCCTGTATCTCGCAAAAGTAACTTGTGCTGTTGTTTTCCCAGTCGCTCATGCTTTTTTGCAGTAAAGCAGCATCTGCCGGATTGGCTTCGAGCGCAGAGAGAAGGTCGACCCAGTCCATGGTATGCAGATGATAAAAATGCATCGCATGATCATGGACATACTGTGCTCCCAGCATGAGATTACGAATCAGGTGTGCATTAGGCGGTAAGGTGTAATTCAACGCATCCTCGACAGCACGTACTGCCCCAAGCCCATGCACCAGGGTGCAGACACCACAGATGCGCTGGGTAAAGGCCCATGCCTCTCTGGGATCACGACCTTTGAGGATTAATTCGAGACCCCTGAGCATGGTCCCCGCGCTTGAAGCCCGAATGACTTCGCCGTCGCAGCCGAGGCCTTCCGGGAGCGGGGAGAGTTCAGCCTCCATGCGCAGATGGCCTTCAATTCTGGTGACGGGATCGATGACGACTTTATTCACGAGCTGATTACCTCATCACTGATGACCAGTTCGCTGGCCAGGCTTTACGGGGTCATCGAGATTGCGATAGATTCCTCTGTCCGTACCCCAGCGATCCCAGAAGCCGGCTTCAGAGCACCCGAGACAGCCATGACCCGAATGCATGGGTGAACTTGTTGAGTCGTTCCAGCCAATCGTGGAACAGGCGTTATGGGTTTCCGGCCCCTTGCACCCGAGGTGCAACAGGCACCAGCCCTTTCTTGCACCTTCATCGTCAAAACTTTCGGCAAACTTGCCGGCGTTATAGCTTCCTTTACGGGGACAGCGATCATGCACAGTGCGGCCATAGAAACAGAGCGGCCGACCTTCCTCATCCAGTTCCGGGGCTTCACCATAGGCGAGGTAGTAGGCAACAGCGCCTGTGATCACTTCCGGAACAGGCGGGCATCCGGGCAGGTTGATGAGAGGAGCCGCTGTATGCTCCATGAATTCACTCACACTCGCAGCATCGGAGGGATTCGGGGCTGCCCGGGGCAGACCGCCATAGGCAGCACAGGTGCCAACTGCCAGTACCAGCGCTGCATGTTCGAGAGCATGTTCAAGGTGCGCGTAACTGTTTTCATTTGCGATTGTGCACCACCCGTCGCGATGTGATAAAGACCCTTCGATAATCAGGATGTAGTTACCTTTCTCGATTACATCCTCCAGGCGTGCACTTGCAGCCTTACCGGCATCGACCATCAGGGTCTCGTGGTACTCGAGAGAAATCATCTCCAGCAGCAGGCTTTCCAGGGATGGAGTGAATGATCTTGTGAGCGATTCGGTACAAGCCGTGCATTCCTGGAAGTGCAGCCAGATAACGGATGGCCGCATCGCGTTGGCAAGCCGCTCCGAGAAAGCAAGACGGCTATTGAGGGGGAGGGCGAGCAAAGACGCTGTCAGAGCGCTGAACTTGAGGAAGGAACGCCGGGATACACCATGCTGTAACAGTGATTCCAGAACTGTGATTGTCTGGTTGTTGATCTTCATTCAACCACTCCATGAAGTTCGTCAAGCCTCTACAGACCTCCTTAGTAGTTATATAGATCACAGTCAGAAGGTGCGCCATGAGTCACATCA
>JARFQQ010000187.1 GCA_029287695.1 Gammaproteobacteria bacterium
GGCAATCGCAGCCTCGAGGTCGTCGGCCTCGCTGAAGATCAGCGCCTCCTCCTCGTTGCAGAAGAGGACATCGACACCATCGCCGAGTATCTCTTTCACACCGTCCCTGAAATAGGTGACCATGGCGGGGTCCGAGAAGGTAAAAGCCGTCTTCACGCCATGTTTTGCTGCATGCTTGCGTGCCCGAATGGCCGCAGAACGCGAGACGTCTGAAGTGACCAGGTAACCTTCGATGTAGAGGTATTCTGCCTGCTCGAGTTCCTCGAGATGCAGGTCGCTCTCTGCGAAATCTGCGGTGATCCCGAGAAAAGTATTCATGGTCCGTTCTGCATCCGGGGTAACCATCACCATGCACTTGCCTGTGACACCCTCCCCCTTGACCTGGTCGAGCTTCGTTCTGACGCCGGCCGCGTGCAGGTCGTGCATGTAGAAGTCGCCTGCCTCGTCGTCGGCTACCTTGCAGGCGTAGAAGGTCTCGCCCCCGAACTGGCTGACAGCAACGATCGTATTTGCCGCGGAGCCACCGCTCGCGCGCTTGATCAGGCCATACCGGTTCGTCAGGGTGTCGAGCATCCTGTTCTGTGCCTTCTCTTCAACGAGAGTCATGAGACCTTTCTCGATGCCATGCTCACTGAAAAAGCTGTCGTTGACTTCGAATTCCATGTCGACAAGGGCATTGCCGATGCCGAAAATCTGATATTTCTTCATGACTGCCTGTTTGCAGGGGAGTGCTGTTGACGCGCAATCATACTGGATTGGCTGTTCGCGAGAAACCGGGGTTGCACGTGCGCTGTTCCGGAGACGCATAAAAAGGCACGCTGATGTTACAATTCGTTGCTTTGCTGCGCCTGACCATGGTGCGTTTTTCCTGAAATTCCTTCATCTGCGAGATCGGAGTCATTGGATCGTTCTTCTCTTCTGCTTTCCCTGGTGATTGGCTTGCTCATCGTCTTGATGTGGGCCTTTCTCAACCAGCCTGAAAAGGAAGCACCCTGGCCGCAGACGATCCAGGGGTTCTCCTATTCGCCCATGCGCGCGGAACACGACCCCGAGACGAAGCGTTATCCGACAGAAGAACAGATCCTCGATGACATGCAGTTGCTGTCCGGCACTGCGCATGCGGTCAGAACCTATCAGGCCGGTGGCATCTACGGAAAGATTCCTGCGCTTGCCAAAGAGGCCGGTCTCAATGTTGCGATCGGTGCATGGATCGGCAAGAACGAGCAGGAGAACGAGCGCGAGATAGAGGCGCTCAAGCGGGTCTATCTCGAAAACATCGGCAATATCGTGCGCGTGATCGTTGGAAACGAGGCGATACTGCGCAATGATCGCACGCCTGAAGAGATGATCCGTTACCTCGAAAGTCTGCAGAGCGAGATTTCTGTGCCGATCAGTACTGCAGAGCCCTGGCACATCTGGCTGAAGTATCCTGAACTCGCGAATCATGTCGATTACCTGGCCGTGCATTTTCTGCCCTACTGGGAGAACCAGCCGGTCGACCATGCAATTGACTTTATCGTCCTCAAGTACAACGAGTTGCAACAGGCCTTTCCCGGAAAACCCATTGTGATTACAGAGGTCGGCTGGCCGAGCCGCGGACGCACGCGTGGCCCGGCAGTTGCGTCGGTTGCGAACCAGGCCAAATTCCTGCGTCGCTTCCTCGATCTCGCCGAGCGCGAAAACTACACCTATTACATCATTGAGGCGTTCGACCAGGTCTGGAAAAAGTCTATCGAGGGTGAGGTCGGATCGGCCTGGGGTGTTTATCGTGCGGATAGAACGCCCAAGTTTGTCTTCACCGGGGATATCGTGCAGGTTCCGCACTGGCGTGTGCTGGCCGGTGTCACTATGGGGATTGCCATCATCCTGCTCGTGCTGTTGTTGCGTGACAGCCAGGGATTGAGCGGGCGCGGGCGCTGGTTCCTTGTGCTGGTTACCTACCTGGTTGTCAGTGTCACCGTCTGGATTGCCTACGACTTCACCGAGCGCTACATGAGCCTGGGCACGCTGCTCTATGCTGTCCTGATCATGCTTGCGGTGACGGGAGTCTGTATCGTGCTGCTGGCGGAGGCGCATGAATGGGCCGAGGCGCTCTGGCTCAAACAGTGGCGGCGCATGCCGGACTTCAGCAAGTCGATCCGGGAGTATCACCCCAAGGTCTCGATTCACGTGCCTGCCTACAACGAGCCGCCCGACATGCTTGTCGAGACGCTGGATCACCTGGCGCGACTCGATTATCCCGATTTCGAAGTTATCGTCATCGACAACAATACGAAGGACCCCGCAGTGTGGGAGCCTGTCAGGGAACACTGCGAAAAACTCGGCGAGCGCTTCCGCTTCTATCATGTCGCACCCCTGTCCGGCTTCAAGGCGGGCGCCCTTAACTTCGCACTCGGGAAAACGCATCCGGATGCAGAGGTGGTTGCCGTCATCGACAGTGACTACCAGGTTCGTCCCGAATGGCTCGCAGAAATGGTCCCCGGCTTTGCCGACCCTGAAGTCGCCATCATGCAGGCTCCGCAAGACTACCGGGACGGGAACGAGAATCTCTTCAAGGCGATGTGCTACCAGGAGTACCGCGGTTTCTTTCATGTCGGCATGGTGACCCGGAACGAACGTAACGCCATCATTCAGCATGGCACCATGACCATGATGCGCCGCACGGTACTCGAGGAGGTTGGCGCCTGGGGTGAATGGTGCATTACAGAGGATGCCGAACTGGGCCTGCGCATCTTCGAGCGTGGTTACAAGGCTTTTTATGTGCCCAGGAGCTATGGCAAGGGACTCATACCGGACACTCTCCTCGATTTCAAAAAGCAGCGTTTCCGCTGGGCCTACGGCGCTGTGCTGATCCTGCGCCAGCACGTTTCGCAGATAGTTTCCCGCGGCAAAAACAAGCTGACCGTCGGGCAGCGGTACCACTTTCTGGCGGGCTGGCTTCCGTGGTTCGCTGACGGGGTCAACCTGCTTTTCACGCTTGGCGCTATCCTCTGGACGGTGCTGATGCTGGTCTATCCACAGCAGTTCGCGCCGCCGGAGTTGCTCTTCTCCCTGCTGCCGATCTCTTTCTTCGTCTTCAAGATGCTGAAGATGCTCGTGCTTTATCGCTGGCGTGTGGGCGCCACCCTCATGCAGAGTATTGCAGCCGGCCTTGCGGGTCTGGCCCTTTCACACACCATCGCGCGCGCCATGATCGC
This sequence comes from Gammaproteobacteria bacterium, assembly GCA_029287695.1. GTDB lineage: Bacteria > Pseudomonadota > Gammaproteobacteria > Chromatiales > Chromatiaceae > Sva-25. The sequence goes on from JARFQQ010000187.1 coordinate 3,198, forward strand.
CGGTTTCATCACTGACAAGATCGGCTTTTTCCGTACACCAAAACGTGCGAAGACGAACCGCCTCCTTGCCGCGCTCAATGCGTCACGCGAGGAAGCGCTGTTCATGGCGGCGCTGCTGCTTTCGGCCATCGCGATTCTCTACCGTCATGATGCTGACATGCTCGATACCAGGGTGTGGGC
>JARFQQ010000220.1 GCA_029287695.1 Gammaproteobacteria bacterium
GGACAGTTCGCCACGCAGGCTCCCTTGAGAGAGTGAGCGTAAAACTACAAATATGTCACTGTTTTTTAAAGAATGCTGCGTATATAATTAAAAATATGTATGCATACGTTTTTGAAATAGCGGATTTATGATGGCTTCGCGACTTCCAGCTGCTACCCGACCGGCAAGACCGATGGCCATTGGTCTCGGTGTACTGCTTTCTTCGCTCCTTCTGCCCGCACAGGCGCCAGCAGAGGATTACAGCGATATCATGGGGGGGGCGAGTTCAGCGCCTGCCAGGATAACCCGTGAGACCATTACCACGGCCAGTGTCGAGCAACCTGTCGTCCAGACGGTGCAGCCCGAACAGAATATCCCGGACTACAGCAACCGGTCTCCGGGGAACTTCCCGGATTACACTTTTCCGCCACTGGAACAACCGCTCTTTCCGGCTGTTGCGCCACTCCTCAACGGCCCCATGCAAGGCCGTTCTCTCGAATCGGGACTCGAGATCTATAACGGCGCCTCCAGGAAAGCGACCATCAGAAGCTTCTACGAGCAGCGCTCCTTCGCGAGGGCGTGGACCAGCGACAACAGTGCACGCGAGAGTGCATGGCAAGCCGTTGAACTTCTCGAACAGTCTGCGCTCGAAGGCCTCAACCCGGGCGAATACCACGTCGATGAAATCAGGCAGGCCTATGTCAACGGTGATTTCACCCTGCTTGAACTGCTGCTGACGGATAATGTGCTGCGCTACGCCTCCCACGTGCGTGACGGGCAATATACACCCTCGGCAGTCGATCCCCACTGGATGATCAAGTTCGAGGTTCGTGGCGATATTGTCACACAGCTCAACAAGGCGCTCGGTGAGCGCAGGGTCGGTGAGTATCTCCGCAATCTCGTCCCTCCCCATGTTGTCTACCAAAACCTGCGTCGCCAACTGCGCACCCATGCGGAACTGGCGAACAACGGCGGCTGGCCAGGGTTTCCTTCCAGCGGAATGACGATCAAGCCCGGTATGAGGCACCCGCACGTGGCACTATTGCGCGCTCGCCTGGCCGTCACCGATGGCGCTGACAGCTATTATGTTTCCGATCCGGAATATTTCGATCAGGACCTTCAGGCTGCACTCGAAAATTTCCAGTCTCGACATGGACTCAATGCAGACGGCGTGATCGGACCGAAAACACGCGAGGCGCTCTCGGTTCCTGTGCAGAACCGCGTACGCCAGATTCTTGCCTCCATGGAACGTTTCCGCTGGATACCACGCAACCTCGGCAATACCAATGTCGTCGTCAACGTGCCAGCTTTCCGACTCTGGTACACGGAAAACGGCTCCAGTGCGCTCACGATGCGCACGATCGTTGGCAAGACGCGGGTTGACCACCAGACGCCGAGTTTTACGGACAGAATGCAGTATCTCGTGCTCAATCCGAACTGGAACGTGCCGAGCAGCATAGCCTCCAAGGAGATTTCCAAGGAGGTCAGCGAGGATCCCGAGTATCTCGACCGTGGTGGCTACACGGTCTTTGACAGTTCAGGAAACGTGATCGATCCGACAACCATCGAATGGTCACAATATGGCGGGCACAATCCGCTGCCATACCGAATCGTGCAATCACGCGGGGCGGACGGCGTGCTCGGGAGCGTCAAGTTCATGTTCCCGAATCGCCATGGCATCTACCTCCATGACACCCAGACCCGCCACCTTTTCAAGAAAGACGAGCGTGCATACAGCCATGGTTGCATCCGCATCGAAAAGCCGATGGAACTTGCTTCCAGACTCCTCGGCGGCTCACCGGAAGAGATCGACGAGATGATTCGCAACTCCAGCAAGAACCGCCACATCGATCTGCAAGTCGAGATTCCCGTCTACCTCGTCTATATGACGGCCTGGGTCGATGAAGACGCCATGCACTTCTACGACGACCTCTACAACCGGGATCGCGACCTCGTCGTGATGAATACATCCAAGCGACGCGTCTGATTCAGACACCTTTATGGCTTTCCGAACCCGGCTCAATGCCGGGTTTTTTGCGATCAGCAGGGTGGTATGCGACAGTGTTGAGAAATTCCAGTTATCTTGATACGATGACGTACATTCTAAACAGTCTTGCTAAAAAGACGGGGGGATGTACATGAATTTACTGGATTTTCCACCATCCGGAAAAAGCCGGCGACATTTTCTGAAAACCGCAGGCGCCATCGCCACCTTCCTTGCCTCACCAGCCGCTCTCGCAAAATCCCGAAAACTCACAGGCTCCCGCACCATCTCACTCCACAACCTCCACACTGAAGAAAAGATCAAGGTCGACTACTGGGTCGACGGCAAGTATGAGCCGGAGGCTCTGGCGGAGATTGACCTTGTGTTGCGTGACCATCGAGCCAATGAAGTCTGCTCCATGGATCCCAAGCTCATCGATATTCTTCACAGTATCCAGCAGCGGACGCTCGGCAGTACCGGCAAGCCTGTCGAGGTGGTTTCTGCATACCGCTCACCGATTACCAACAACAACATGCGCCGCTACAAGCGCGGCGTTGCCAAGAACAGTTTCCACATGCTTGGTCAGGCCGTGGATATCCGGGTGCCGGGCATTGATCATCAGGATCTCTACCGTGCAGCGGTAGGTCTCGAAGAGGGGGGGATCGGTTACTACGGACGTGCCGGTTTCGTGCATCTCGACACGGGAAAATTCCGTACCTGGGGAGGTCGCAGAAAAGCCTGATTTTCTCGCGTTCCGTCGCCTAAGCCCCGGCCCTGTGTGCCGGGGTTTTTTGTGCCTGTTTCCATGTCTCGGAAATGGGAAATATGGTAAGATTAACAGCTTGAAATCCCATAAATAAAAGAGCCGGAAAAGTGCGGCCCTCCTGCATTTTTCGATCCCCTTATGACAGAATTCGCCAAGGAAATCCTACCGATCAATCTCGAAGACGAGATGCAGCAGTCCTACCTGGACTATGCCATGAGCGTGATTGTCGGACGCGCGCTTCCGGACGTACGGGACGGGCTGAAACCGGTTCATCGCCGTGTGCTTTTCGCGATGAACGAACTCGGAAACGACTGGAACAAGCCCTACAAGAAATCGGCACGCATCGTCGGTGATGTCATCGGTAAATACCACCCGCATGGCGATACTGCCGTATACGACACCATCGTGCGGATGGCACAGCCATTCTCGATGCGCTACATGCTCGTGGATGGCCAGGGCAACTTCGGTTCCGTGGATGGCGATTCGCCTGCAGCGATGCGATACACCGAAATTCGCATGGCGAAGATTGCCCACTCGATGCTCGAGGACATCGACAAGGAGACAGTCGACTTCATCCCCAACTATGACGGCTCGGAACACGAGCCATCCGTGCTGCCAGCGCGCATACCGAACCTGCTTGTCAACGGCTCGGCAGGTATTGCGGTTGGCATGGCAACCAATATCCCGCCCCACAACCTCACGGAGACGGTCAACGCCTGTATCGCGATGATCGACAACCCCGATATCGATCTGAAGGCGCTCATCGAGCACCTGCCCGGGCCTGACTTCCCGACGGCTGGCATCATCAACGGTGCTGCCGGTATTCACCAGGCCTACAGAACCGGGCGCGGGCGTATCTATGTACGTGCGCGCACCGAGATGGAGACGGATGAGAAAGGGCGTGAACGCATCATCGTCACGGAGCTGCCTTACCAGGTCAACAAGGCAAGGTTGCTCGAAAAAATTGCTGAACTGGTCAAGGACAAGAAGATCGAGGGCATCACCGGACTGCGTGACGAATCCGACAAGGATGGCATGCGCATGGTGATCGAACTGCGCCGCGGCGAGGTTTCCGAGGTCGTGCTGAACAACCTGTTCCAGCACACCCAGATGCAGAACGTTTTCGGCATCAACATGGTTAGCCTGGTCGACGGGCAGCCGCGTACGCTGAACCTTCGCCAGACACTCGAGTACTTCCTGCGTCACCGCCGTGAAGTCGTCACCCGCAGGACGCTGTTTAATCTGCGCAAGGCGCGTAACAGGGCGCACATCCTGGAAGGGCTTGCGGTTGCACTTGCGAACATCGATGAGGTCATCGAGCTTATCAAGAAAGCACCGAGTCCGGCCGTGGCCAGGGAGCAGATCGTCGAGCGCGTCTGGGAGTCGGGTACCGTCGAGTCGATGCTGCAGCGTGCCGGTGCAGAAGCGACCAGGCCGGAAGAGCTCCCGGAGGGCTTCGGGCTTCTAGACGACGGTTACCACCTCACGGAAAAACAGGCCCAGGCCATACTCGACTTGCGTCTGCAGAAGCTGACGGGACTCGAGCAGGACAAGATCATCAGCGAATACGAGGAGATCCTCGAACGCATTGCCGAGTTGCTCTCTATTCTCTCGAGTTCGGAGCGCCTCATGCAGGTGATTCGCGAGGAGCTCGAGGAGATCAGGGAAGAGTTTGGCGACGAGCGCCGTACCGAGATCATCGCGAACCAGCTCGACCTGACCAGCGAAGACCTGATACCCGAAGAGGATATGGTCGTGACCATTTCTCACCAGGGATATGCCAAGTCCCAGCCTCTCGAAACCTACCAGGCGCAGAAGCGTGGCGGAAAAGGGAAAGCGGCCACCAGGATCAAGGACGAGGACTTTGTCGACAAGCTCTTTGTCGCCAACACCCATGACACCATTCTCTGCTTCTCCAGCCGCGGACGGGTCTACTGGCTCAAGGTTTACCAGCTGCCCCAGGCCGGCCGTAATGCACGTGGCAGACCCATGAACAATCTCTTGCCACTCGAGGAAAGCGAGCGTATCAACGCCGTCCTGCCGGTACGTGATTATCCCGAGGACAAGTTCATTTTCATGGCGACAAGTTCGGGTACGGTCAAGAAGACCCCCCTGCAGGCATTCTCACGTCCGCTCAAGAGCGGCATCATCGCGCTCGGCCTCAGGGACGAGGATCGCCTGATCGGTGTCGATATCACTGACGGTGACCAGGACGTGATGCTTTTCACATCGGCCGGCAAGGCGATCCGTTTCCACGAATCTCAGGTGCGCGCCATGGGGCGGACGGCTGCCGGTGTTCGGGGGATCAAGGTTGCAGAAGGGCAGGTCGTCATCTCGCTCATGATCGCGCGTGATGATGCCAGGGTGCTGACTGCCACAGAAAACGGTTTCGGCAAGTGCACCCCGGTTGATGATTATCCCGTCAGGGGACGCGGGGGCATGGGGGTCATCTCCATCAGCACCAACGAGCGCAACGGTCAACAGGTGGGTGCGGTCATCGTTGACGAGGACGATGAAATCATGCTGATCACCAACGGCGGTACCCTTGTGCGCACGGGCGTAGAGGATGTCTCCGTATCGGGCCGCAGTGCCATGGGCGTCAAGCTCATCAGGTTGTCGAACGACGAGCGCCTGATCGGCATTGAGCGCGTCGAAATGCTCGAAGGCGAGGTGGATGATAGCGACACCGGCGAGTCCGACGGCGGCGAACAGAATCAGAACGATATTTCCGAGGAGTAATCAATCAATGGCACGAGTTTTCAATTTCAGTGCGGGTCCTGCTGCACTGCCTGAAGCCGTACTCGAAAGGGCGCAGAACGAGATGCTTGAGTGGCATGGCTCAGGCATGTCTGTCATGGAAATGAGCCACCGCGGCAAGGATTTCATGTCCATCGCTGCAAAGGCGGAAGCCGACTTGCGTGAGCTCATGCAGATCCCTGCCAATTACAAGGTACTCTTTTTACAGGGCGGGGCATCCTCCCAGTTCGCGATGGTGCCGATGAACCTGCTCGGAGACAAGACTTCGGCCGACTACATCAACACGGGCTCCTGGTCGAAGAAGGCGATTGCCGAGGCGAACCGTTTCTGTGATGTGAATGTCATCGCATCCACAGAAGAGAGCAATTTCACCTCTGCGCCGGCTGCCGGCGAGTACAGGATTTCTCCGGATGCGGCCTATGTCCACTACACGCCAAACGAGACGATCGGCGGTGTCGAATTTGACCATGTCCCGGATACCGGTGACATTCCGCTCATAGCCGATATGTCGTCGACGATCCTGTCGCGTCCGATCGATGTCGAGAAATTCGGATTGATCTACGCAGGGGCCCAGAAGAACATCGGGCCGGCCGGACTGACGCTCGTCATCGTGCGCGATGACCTTATCAGCCAGGATTTACCGGAAAGCGTTCCCAGTATGTTCCGCTATGCGACACATGCGGAAAACGGCTCCATGTATAACACGCCGCCCACCTTCGGCTGGTATCTCGCCGGGCTCGTGTTCGAATGGCTGAAGGAGCTCGGTGGCCTCGAGTCGATGGAGGAAATCAACCAGCGCAAGGCCAGGCTGCTCTACGATACCATCGACAACTCGGTTTTCTATGAAAACCCTGTCGAGCAACGCAATCGTTCATGGATGAATGTGCCCTTCACACTGATCAACCCGGAACTGGATG